>JACCUC010000147.1 GCA_013812065.1 Thermoleophilaceae bacterium
CACCTGCGGCGGCCGCCGCGCCGGCGGCGGGCCTTGCGGCCGCCGGTTCCGATGCTGCGAGAGAAACCGGCGCGCCACCACCCGCCAGACCGAAGCCGCGGACCCGGCCTGAGCCTCCCGCGCTCGAGCGGCGCCGTGCCCGCCCGGCCTGGCTGGCTCCCGTGGCCGTCGTAGTGCTTCTCGCGCTCGTTGCCGTGGCCGCGATCGTGGCGAGCGGGGGAGGCGGGGGGGAGCAGGCGAGTGACGGGGGCGGCGCCGGAAAGACTTCGAGCTCGCAGGACCAGAGCGGGAGCGCGCCGCCGGGCGGCGCCTCCGCCGAGCGCGGCGCGACCACCGGTCCGCTCGCGCCGGCGCAGACGGTCACCACCTTCTACGAGCGCGCGGCCGCGGACGACTACGCCGGAGCGTGGGCGCTCGCCGGCCTCGGCTTTCGCGAGCAGATCGGCGGCTACGAGGCGTTTCGCCAGGAGCAGGGCACCCTCCAGTCGATCGCGTTCGAGCAGGCCGAGGTCGTCTCTCAGGCATCCGACTCCGCCGAGGTCGCCATCCGGACCACGGCCACCCACACCGACGGCGCCGACCGCTGCCAGGGCACGCTGAGCCTGGCGCGCGGCGGCCCGAGCGGCTGGCTGATCGACAACGCCGGCATCGCCTGCCCGCAGACGACCCGCGGCGGCGGCAGTAACGGAGAAGACGCCGGCGGCGGCGCGGGCGCCGGCGACGACTGACTCGAGCGCCGCGCCGGGCTGTTGTCTCCACTCCGTAGCATCCCCCGACCATGGACCTGACCCTCTCCCCCCAGGAGGAGAGCTTCCGCGAGGAGCTTCGCGCCTGGCTCGCCATCAATCACCCCGGCAAGGAGCCCGAGGGCGACGAGGCCTCGTTCGAGTTCCGCCGCGACTGGCAGCGCCGCCTCGCTGCCGACCGCTGGGCCGGCCTCTCGTGGCCCGAGCAGTACGGCGGGCGCGGCGCCACGCTCGTCGAGCAGGCGATCTTCAACGAGGAGCTTGCCGCCGCCCGCGCGCCGTCGATGGCCAACGTGCTCGGTCTCCTCATGGGCGGGCCGGTGGTCATCGCCCACGGCACCGAGGAGCAGAAGGAGCGCTACCTCGGCCCCATCCTGAACGCCGACGAGATCTGGTGCCAGGGCTTCTCAGAGCCCGAGTCGGGCTCCGACCTCGCGTCGCTCAAGACCCGGGCGGTCCGCTCCGACGGGGGGTGGGTCGTCACCGGCCAGAAGGTGTGGACCACGCTTGCCGAGCGTGCCAAGTGGTGCATGCTCGTCGCGCGCACCGACCCCGACGCGCCCAAGCACCAAGGCATCACCTACTTCGTGATGGATATGGACCAGGAAGCCGTCCAGGTCCGCCCGCTCGTCCAGATCACCGGTGAGCCCGAGTTCAACGAGCTGTTCCTCGAGGAGGCCTTCGTCCCGGACGAGAACGTGGTCGGCGGCACGGGGAACGGCTGGGGGGTCGCGATCACCACGCTCATGCACGAGCGCTCCGGCATCGCCTTTGCGCTCCAAGTCCAGCTCAAGGTCGCGCTCGGCGAGCTGATCGACCTGATCCGCGAGCAGGGCCTCGAGGGCGATCCGATCGTCCGCCAGCGGCTCGGCCAGCTCTACATCGAGGCCGAGACCCTGCGCCTGAACGCCTGGCGGGGACTGACCCAGATCATGAAGACGGGCATGCCCGGGCCCGAGGGGTCGCTGCCGAAGTGGCAGTGGTCCGACATCAACCAGGCGCTGACCGAGCTGTCGATGGACGTCCGGGGCCTCGAGGCGCCACGCGCCGACTCGGACTGGACCTACCGCTTCCTACGCGCCCGGGCGAACTCGATCGAGGGCGGCACCACAGAGATCCTCAAGAACATCATCGCCGAGCGCGTGCTCGGCCTGCCCCGTATGCGATGAACTTCGACTTCACCGACGACCAGCAGGCGATCAAGCGCACCGCGCGCGACTTCCTCGCCGACCGGCTCAAGCCCGAGCGCCGCCGCGAGCTCGCCGAGGGCGGCGAGTACGACCAGGGCCTGTGGCGGGAGATGGCCGGGCTCGGCTGGACCGGCATCCACCTCTCCGAGGACCACGGCGGCCTCGGCCTCGGGGCGGTCGAGCTCGCGATCCTCACCGAGGAGCTCGGTTACGCGCTCGTGCCCTCGCCCTTCCTTGCCTCCGTGGCGGCGAGCCTCGTGGTTGCCCACGCGGGCTCGGGCGAGCAGCGCTCGCGCTGGCTCTCACGCCTGGCCTCGGGCGAGGCGATCGGCACGGTGGGCCTCGTGACCGACGGAGCCGCCCCGCTCGTCCCCGACGCCGACCGCGCCGACGTAATCGTGCTGCTCGACGGCCTCTCGGGGATGGTGGTCGAGGCCGGCGCCGCCGAGATCGAGCCGCAGCCGACGATCGACTCGACGCGCCGCTTCGCCCGCGTCCGGGCGGCCGAAGGCGAGCCGCTCGCCGGCGATCCGCTCCCCGCCCTCGACCGCATCGAGGTCGCGCTCGCCGCCGAGCTCGTCGGGATCGCCCAGCGGGCGATGGAGATGGCCGTCGCCTACGCCAAGGAGCGCGAGCAGTTCGGCCGCCCGATCGGGGCCTATCAGGCTGTCTCCCACCGCTGCGCCCAGATGCTGCTCGAGACCGAGTCGGCCCGCTCGGCCACTCTGTACGCGGCGTGGACGGCCGACCACGAGCCCGAGTCCCTATCGCTCGCCGCCTCGATGGCCAAGGCCTACGCCGCGGACGCCGGCTGGCGGGTGACCTCCTCCTCGCTGCAGGTCCACGGTGGCATCGGCTTCACCTGGGAGCACGATCTCCACTTCTTCCTGAAGCGCGCACGGACCGACGGGCATCTGTTCGGCTCGCCGCGCTCGCACCGCGAGCGCGTGGCGGAGCTGGCGGGGCTGGGGCCGCTCGGCCTCGCGGCCTCCTAGCGCCCAGCGGCCGCTCGCCACCCTACTCCCGCCGCAGGCTCGGCATCTCGAGCAGGCCCTCGTTCGGCGCCCCTCGGTGCTCGCCCTCGACGGCGATAAGGTCGAGTCGCCTGATCTCGCGCTCGCCCTCGACCCGCACCGGATGGCCCTCCGGCAGCGGCTCGACGAGCAGGCGGATGCGATTGCGTAGGTGCAACGCGAAGTGGGGAGTGGATGCGCCCATCAGCTGGCGCACGTCCTCGATCGTCGGCTCCCGATCGAGGCGATCCGATCGCTCGAACTCGCTCACGGGTCAGGATCCCGCCCGCACGACCGGGTGCTCAATCGTTCCTGGCCCGCGGGCCGCGGCCGGGGGTGGGCTCGGGTGTCCTCCGCCGGGGCTCGCCTCTGGGCGGCCGCCGCGGCTCGTCTCTGGGCGGCCGGCGCGACTCGTCTCTGGGCGGCCGCTGGGGGGCGGCTCTGGTCGGCGGCGCCGCCTGACCCGGCTGGCCCGGAGCGTCCTCGCCCTCGAGCTGCACCGGGATCAGCCGCGCGATCTCGTCGAGCCGGCCCTGCATCTCGGGCCCGATCGCCGACGTGTCGCCGAGCAGCCAGACGTGGTTGTAGACCGCGGTGCGCGGATCCTCCTCGAAGCCCGGCCGCACGTCGAGGAAGTAGTCCTCGATCGGACGCGGGAGGGTGTCGGCGTCGTCGGTGATGAGTAGGGGCGCGAAGATGCCGTTCGTGCCGAGGGGCGCGGCCGCCGCGGCGTCGAGTGGGCGATCGGCGTTGGCGAGCGTGAACTGGAAGCCGGGCACGACCACGCCCCAGCCGAAGTTCCCCTGGCGGTAGCGGGCGAACGCCACAGAGGTCTTGACCGGGTCGGGTCCCTCGATGCGCCGTACGTTCCCGAGCCTACGCAGACCGTCGAAGACCTCGCGGCCGACCGCCTCCTCGGGTCCGAGCACGTAGATGTTGGGGCGCTCGTGCGCGGCGAGCGCACGCTCGGTCGCCGGTGGCAGCCGGTCCTGCTCGGTGAACAGCACCGAGTCGCCCGAGCGGGCCGCCCACGCCCCGGCGGGAAGCGAGTACTCCGGCTGCTCGCCGGAGGCGACGATCACATTCTCCGAGGGCTCGCCCCGGGCGACCGTCGAGAAGCGGTCGACCGCGGCGGCCAGCGCGTAGGGGTCGTCGCCGCCGATCAGAGCGGTGCGGAAGTCGTCGGGGGTCGGGGGATCGGAGCCGATCTTGATCACCTGCGCGTCGCGCGAGAGATCCGAGCCCTTTGGGTTGAGCTGCTCGAGGCCCGCCTGGGAGACGTCGGGCAACTCGTCGGCGCCGTCGGTCACGAGCATCGGCGCTCCGATCGGGCGACCGCTGAGGACCGAGGCCGCGACGGCCCCCTGCCAGTTCTCCTCGTCGACCAGCATGACCGCGCTCGGGCGGGCCTGCTCGCTCGTCCCCGGGTAGGAGGCGACCGCGGCGGCCGCCGCGTCGTCGACGGCGTCGCGGCCTCCGAGGCGGGTGGTGTTCGCGGTCGCAAGCGACAGGAGCGAGAAGCGCTCGAGACCCTCGAGCGAGGCGGAGTCGCCTCCCTCGGCGGTGAACGAGGGCGCTGCTCCCTGGCTGTCGCCGAGCGAGCAACCCGCGGCGAGCAGCGCCAGGAGCAGGACCAGGAGGGAAGCGCGAACCCGCAGCACGCTCGGGGACGATATCGGGCCGCTCGACGCGGGCGGCCGTGACCCGCGGTGAGGCCTTCGCTCGGCCGCGCGCCGACGCGGTATCCTCCCGGTAGATTGACTGGTCAGTCAATAGGTGCAGGCTCCTCTTACCCGTTCCATTCATCCCGCGCGCCAGCCAAGGAGACCACCACATGGATTTCCGCCTCAGCGACGAGCACGTCGAGTACCAGCGCTACTGCCGGGCCTTCGCCGCCGACGTCATGCGGCCGGTGGCCGCCAGGCACGATCGCGAGCAGTCGGTGCCGTGGGAGTGCATCCGCGCCGCCCGGCAGTGGAACCTGAACGGCCTCGAGTTCATCCAGAAGATGGGCTCCGACCCGGACGGCCTCCTGGGTGTCATCGCGATCGAGGAGCTCCATTGGGGCTGCGCCGGAATCGCGCTTGCCGTCTCGGCCTCCTCGCTCGCCGCCGCCGGGATCGCCTCGTCGGGAACGCCCGAGCAGATCGGACGCTGGGTGCCCGAATGCTACGGCGAGGGCGACGAGATCAAGCTCGGCGCCTACGCGGTCACCGAAGCCGGAGCGGGATCGGATGTGAAGTCGTTGCGAACCACGGCCAGGCTCGATGGCGAGGAGTGGGTGCTGAACGGCACGAAGGTCTTCATCTCGAACGGCGGGATCGCCGACGTGACCGTCGTCGTGGCCACCGTCGACCCCGAGCTCGGGCACCGTGGCCAGGCCTCGTTCGTGCTCCCGAAGGGCACTCCCGGCTTCTCGCAGGGAAAGAAGGAGGACAAGCTCGGCATCCGCGCCTCGCAGACCGCCGAGGTCGTGCTCGACGACTGCCGCGTCCCCGTCGACTTCCTGCTCGGCGGCATGGACAAGCTCAACCGCAAGCTCGAGCGTGCTCGCGCGGGCGAGTCGACCGGCCGGGCGTCCGGCGCGCTCGCCACCTTCGAGATCACGCGCCCGCTCGTCGGCGCCTCGGCGCTCGGGATCGCACAGGCCGCCTACGAGTGGACGCTCGCCTACCTCGAGACCGAGTCCGACGAGGGCGGGCCGCTGCTCGAGCAGCAGCGCGTCCAGCAGGTGCTCGCCGACGTCGCCACCGAGATCGAGGGCGCGCGGCTGCTGGTCTGGCGCGCCGCCTGGATGGGCCGCAACGGCGTTCCGATGACCGGCGGGCAGGGCTCGATGTCGAAGCTCAAGGCCGGCGACGTGGCCATGTGGGCGGTCCCGGCGCTGATGGACCTCGTCGGTCCCTACGCGCAGACCACCGAATGCCCGCTCGAGAAGTGGTTTCGCGACGCCAAGATCTACCAGATCTTCGAGGGCACGGCCCAGATCCAGCGGCTCGTGGTCTCACGCATGCAGCGCCAGGAGTACACGGAGCGGCTCAAGGAGGCGGCGCAGGTGCTCGAGCAGCCGCCCGGGGCACCGACGGGCGACGTGCTCGGGGAGGACGCGCTGGCGGTCTCGACGTACTAGCTGCTCGACTCGACCGGGCCAGGGCTCGTCCGCCTATCGATGACTGCCGTCAAGCCGCAGAGATAGCCAGCACCCCGACCAGCGCGACCGATACCCCGGCGAGCTGGGCCGTGGTCATCCGCTCGCGCAGCAGCAGGCGCGCGAGCACGACGGTGGCTAGGGGATACAGCGAGCCGAGTGCCGCCACCACGCTCACGAGCCCCTGGGTCGAGGCGAGCGCGAACAGTCCCACGGCGACGAGATCGAGGACTCCGATCGCGAGCACGGCCGCGTAGTCGCCGGTACCGCTTCCCGGGAGGAACGCCCTGACCGCGACGCGCGATACGTACGCGCCGTCGTCCCCGTCGGCGGTGAAGTCGCCCGCCCAGGTGTCGACCCTCCAGGCGATGAGCAGGACGATCACGGACCCCACGCGGTTGGCGAGCAGCGTCCAGACGATGCTGCCCTCGCTGGCGGTGTCGACGGCTACGAAACCGAGACCGAAGCAGAGCGCGGCAATGAGGGCGAGCCCGACCCCCCGAGCGAGCGTGCGCTCGTCACCGGGATCCTGGGAGCGTCCCGCCAGCGCCACCCCGACCACGGCCAGGCCGACTCCGGAGAGCGCGAGCGCCGACGGCTGCTCGCCGATGGCCAGGCCGTAGACGGCGGGGATGATCGCTGCGGTGGCCGCCAGCGGAGCGACGACGCTCATCGAGCCCCGGGAAAGGCCGCGGTAGAGGGCCCACAGACCCGCCAGATCGAGGACACCCGAGAGGGCCGCCCACGCCAGGGTCCCGCTCGCGCTCGCCACCGGCTCGCCCGCGAGGACGACCGCCACCCCGGAGATGACGAGACCCACGGCCTGCGACAGCAGAAGCACGGTCGGGAGTGCGAGGCTGCGGGTCTTCAGCCCGCCGAGAAAGTCGGCGAGGCCCCACGCGAGGCTCGAGCCGAGGGCGAGAGCGAGGGGGATCACAGGGCCTGCTTCGGCTCGACGAACGGACTCCTTGAGGCTCGCGGCCGGGGGCCGCCGCCGCGGGTCCGTCGACCCCGCTGCCCACCCGGTCACAATGGGTGGGTGAGCGCGCAGCTCGATCCGGGCCCGATCGCCTCTCTGGTCCTCGTCGTCGCGCTCTACGCACGCGCGGTGACCGTGCTGGGTCGCCGCGGACGCTCGATCCCGCGTGCCCAGCGGGCCGCCTGGTACGCGGGCGTGGCGTTGCTCGCGGTGGCGTTGCTCGGCCCCCTCGACGCGGTCGCGGACGAGCTCCTGAGCGCGCACATGGCCCAGCACGTCCTGATCGCCGACCTCGCCGCGCCCCTGATGCTCGTCGGACTTCGCACACCCGTGCTCCTCTTCCTCCTACCGCGTCCGATCCTGGTGACGCTCGCGCGCCTGCGGGGGTTGCGGCGCGCGTTTCGCACGCTGCGACGGCCGCTCGTGGCCGTACCGGTCTACATCGGCGTGCTCTACGTCTGGCACGTCGGCCCCCTGTTCGAGGGCGCGCTGCGCAGCGAGTGGCTGCACGTGCTCCAGCACTGGTCGTTCTTCGCGGCCAGCGTGCTCGTCTGGTGGGCGCCGCTAGAGCCCCAGCGCCGGCGCGTGCGCGGCGAGCTGTGGAAGGCCGGGCACGTGCTCGGCGCCCGCCTCGGCGGAATGATGCTCGGGATGGCCTTCCTGGCCATGCGCTCGCCGGCCTACGGCGACTTCTACGGCGACTCGGCGCTCGCCTACGGGCTGACGCCGATCGCCGACCAGCAGATCGGGGGCGGGTTGATGATGGTCGTCGACCTGGTCGTGATGCTCGCAGCGTTCGCGTTCTTCTTCTGGCGGGCGGCCTGGGATGACGACCGGGCGCAAGAATCAACCGCGGTGGAGGGCGTGCCGCAGAGCAGTACGCTCGCGGCTCGCTAGCACGGCCGCGGTCAGGCCGGAGTCAGCACCTCGAGGCCGGCACGCGCGGCGGCTGCGGCGAGGCGGCGGTCGTAGACGACGAAGCCCTCGATGCTCGATTCGAGCGAGAGCGCCGAGGCCAGGTGGATTGCGTCGAGCGTCCGCAGGTCCGTGAGACGTCCGGCCCTGCGGACCACGTCGCGCGTGAGCCAGACGAGAGCGACGGCGCCCAGCAGCTCCTCGGCGGCTTGAACGGCCGCCGTCGTTCCCGAGCGGCGAGCCGCCAGCGGAACCTCGACGGCCGCCACCGCCGAGGACGTCATCTCCGGCGCGCCACCGATCGCCGCCGCGAGCGCGGAGCTCTCCGGCTCCTCGACGACCAGCTTGACCAGGGCGGAGGCGTCGAGGTAGAGGCGACCGGCCACCGCCTACAGCCGATCCTCCCGCACTTCCTGAAGCGCCTTTGAGATCGACTTGCCTCCTTGGGGCGGCAACGGGCGCGGAAGCGCGGCGACCGGCCGGTCGGCTGGGGAGACCTTGCCCTCGGCAATCAGGCGGTCCCATGTGGAGAGCTCTGCGTTCAGCGGGGAGAGCAGGGCGACCGTGCGGCCGCGCGCGGTCACCTCGAGCGACTCGCCGTTCTCGACGCGCCGGAGGTAGACGCTGAGGTTCTGTCTCAGCTCGCGAACGCCGACCGTCGGAGGAGCTCCCATGTAGCACATGGTAGCACTCCGGACTCTAGGCTCGGGCGCCGCGTCCCCCGATCTGCTCGCGCTCCGCCAACCGGTTGCGCCGCCGCAGCTCGGCCTCGCGCTCGCGCCTGTGCTCCTCCTCGCTCTCCGGCTCGATCGGCGTCACCTCCACCGGACGCCCCTCGTCGTCGAGCGCGACCATCGTGAGGTAGGCCGTCGAGGTGTGCTCGACCTCCCCGGTCCGCACGTGCTCGCGCTCGACGCGCACGCCGACCTCCATCGAGGTGCGCCAGGCGGCGTTGACGGTGGCGCGGACGGTCACGAGGTCGCCGACCAGCACGGGGTGGAGGAAGATCATCCGATCGACGCCCGCGGTGACGACGCGACGACCCGAATGACGGATTGCGGCGATGCCCGCGACCTCGTCGCACAGGTACATGATGCGCCCGCCGTGGACGTTGCCGGCAATGTTCGCCTCGGCGATCCCCATCCAGCGCGTGAGAACCGAGACGGAGTCGGACGGCGGTCGCGGCGAAGGGGCCATGGCGGGCGAGTAGTCTAGGAGGCACACCGCGAACGGACCCCGAGCAGGGAGGACGCACCCATGGCAGGCCTCGGAGGCCGCTTCTCGACCGTCGTCAAGGCAAAGGTCTCGAAGCTTCTAAACCGCGCCGAGGATCCCTCGGAGACGCTTGAGTACGGCTACCAGAAGCAGGTCGAGATGCTTCAGGACGTCAAGAAGGGGATCGCCGAGGTCACGACCTCGAAGAAGCGCATCCAGATGCAGTCGCAGAAGATGGAGGCCCAGGTCGTCAAGCTCGACACCCAGGCCCGCCAGGCGCTCTCCCAGGGCAACGAGGAACTCGCCCGCGTCGCCCTCGAGCGCAAGACCGGGGTGCAGAACGAGCTGCAGTCGCTCGACGCCCAGGTGACCGAGCTCGAGCGCCAGCAGGAGCAGCTGACCCAGAACGAGCAGAAGCTGCGCCAGAAGATCGAGGCCTTCCGCACCAAGAAGGAGGTCATCAAGGCTCAATACTCGGCCGCCGAGGCCCAGGTGCGGATCTCCGAGGCGGCGACCGGCGTGGGGGAGCAGATGGCCGACCTCGGCCTGGCGATCCAGCGCGCCGAGGACAAGACCGAGGACATGCGCGCCCGCGCGGGAGCGGTCGAGGAGCTCGAGGCCGCCGGCACCTTCGACGACCTGTCGCGGATCGGTCCCGGCCAGGACGACATCGACCGCCAGCTCTCCGAGCTGAGCACGGGCTCGCAGGTCGACTCCGAGCTCGAGCGCATGAAGGCCGAGCTCGGGCCCGGTGAGGGGGTCGGCGGGGCCGCGCCTCAGCTCGAGGAGGGCCGGCCGGGCTCGGGAGAGGCGGCAAGGTGATCGTCCGCATCTCCGGTGAGGACCAGTTCCGCCTGCCCGACGCCGACGCCGAGCGCCTCAACGAGCTTGACAATCGCGCTGTCGAAGCAGTCGAGCGCAACGACGAGCCGGCCTTCAGGGAGCTCTGGCTGCAGATGCTCGAGCTCGTCGAACGGGACGGCGAGCGGTTGGCCGGCGACGAGCTCGTCGAGTCCAGCGTGATCCTCCCGCCGCGCGACGTGACCTTTGAGGAGGCGTGCGAGGAGTTCACCGGGGAAGGGTTGATCCCGGACTGAGGGCGGGCGAGCCCGGTCGGCGACGCGCTCAGGCGAGCCGTAGAGGGGCATGGCGCGCGACCGCCTCAAAATCCGAGTCCGCGTGCAGGACCGGGACGTCGCACCGGATGGCGACCGCGGCGATCAGGCAGTCGGTCAGGGCGCGGACGGTCTCACCGCCGCGCCGGCACGTTCGGTAGATGAGCCCAGCCTGCTCGTAATCCGCCGGCCCGGTCGTGGCGAGGAAGGCGCAGCGCCCGAGCAGCCGGCGAAGCTTTCGCGCGTGAGCCTCGTCGCGGGCTCCGGCGAGCACCTCCATCAGCACGGCATCGGTGAGAGCAAGCTCCTCGTTCTCGAGCAATGACCGCAGCCGGTGGTTCGTCGCGCTGCCTGTGCCGCGCAGGAACTCGATCCAGGCCGAGGTGTCGGCCAGCGTCACCGGCGGGCGATGCGGGGCTCGCGACGCATCTCGTCGAGGTTTCCGTCCCAGCCGGTGCCCTCCATCCCGAGCGCCTCATCCCAGCTCATCGGCTCGGTCACGAGTCGCCGCAGGGCGAGGTCGACGGTCTCGCGCTTCGTACGGAGGCCGTAGGATCGCATGGCACGGTCGATCAGTTCGTCGTCGATCTCGATGTTGGTGCGCGTCACGTACACCAGCATACACCTCGACGGGTATGACGGACCGAGAAGCTCCACCATAGGGCCGAGCGTCCGCGCTTCAGCCCTTAGCGCGCCGCCGCTTCCGGCCGCGTCCGCCTATCCGCCGCAGCAGGCCGGCCACGAGCGCGCCCGCGATCAGCCAGACCAAGCCGGCGATGCCCCAGTTCACCGCGGTCGCGAGCCGTGCGTCGCGGAACGTGAACAGCCCGTCGAAGGGCCCGACGAGGAAGCGCGCGGCGCCGGTCACGAGCTGAACGACCCCGTTCTGCGGGTTGGCGTCGAGGACCACGAGCAGGATGCCGAGCGCTATCACGAGGAAGATGAGCGAGGCGACCACCACGATCGCGCGCGCCACGACAGCCACTCCTCTTCCCGCCGCCCTCATCTCGGTAAGCGTATCGACCCGTTCTACGGAGTCAAGGCCGCCGCATCACCTACAGCGGCACGTCCCAGAGTGGGAACCAGCGCTCGAGCTCCGGCTCGATCGGCAGCTCGTTCCCGATCTGGGCCTTGAGGCGCAGCTCACTCTCGGTGTCGCGCTGTTGCGGGCCCGCGCCCGGCACGAACGGGTAGAACGAGCCACGCTTGAAGTTGTAGATGAAGTAGACCGCGCGCCCGCGGGCCTCCTCGGTGAAGGCGAAGACGCAGGCGAGCAGGCGGTCCCCGTAGCCGCCCGACTGGAGCTGGCCGGAGACGAGGTTGAGAGAGACGACGAGGTCCTCGAAGTCGGGGTCGCGGACCCTGATCCAGCGGTAGCCGTGGGCGTCGTCGGCCGAGTCGACCTCGGAGCCCGTGTCCTCGGCGGCGCCTCGCAAGAGCTCCTCGGCCTCGCGCACGAGTCCGCTGAAGTCGGCGGTCGAGAGCGGCTGGAAGACGATGCCGGCGACCTCGCGGTGTTGCAGCCCGAGCTCCGACTCGAGCGTCACATGGGCCGTGGTCATGGCGAACAGCCGGTCGGCGGCGGGCGCCTTGAGCTTGCGGCCGCCGCCGAACAGCGAGTCGAGGAAGCCCACCTGCGTGCAGGGAGCGCTAGGCGCGGGCACCGAGCTGGAGCTGGCGCTCGAGCTCGCCGAGCCGCTCGATGCGCTTCTCCATCGGCGGGTGGGTCGCGAAGATGCTCTGGAGGGCGCCCTTGACGCTCGTCGGGACGATGAAGAAGGCGTTCATCTCCCCGGCGGCCCGCAGGTCCTGCTGGGGCACGCGGTTCATCTGGCCCGAGATCTTCATGAGCGCCGAGGAGAGGGCGCTCGGGCGCCCGGTGACCAGCGCGGCGCCGCGGTCGGCCGAGAACTCGCGGTAGCGCGAGAGGGCGAGCATGAGGAAGAACGAGATCACGTAGACGACGAGCGAGACGAGCAGGACCACGAGGAAGCCCGGACCCTCGTCGTCGTTGCCGCCCATGCCGCCCCCGAAGAGGAACCCGAACTGGGTGATCATCGCAGCGACCGAGGCGAAGAAGCTCGCGATGGTCATGATCAGGACGTCGCGGTTCTTGACGTGCGAGAGCTCGTGCGCCATCACGCCCTCGAGCTCGGCGGGGGAGAGGAGATTCATGATCCCCGTGGTCGCGCACACCGTGGCCTTCTTCTGCGAGCGCCCGAGGGCGAAGGCGTTCGGCATCTCGATGTCGGCGACGGCGACCTTCGGCTTCGGCAGGTCGGCCTGGATGCAGAGGCGCTCGATCAGCGCGTGGAGTCCCGGCGCCTCCTGGGGCGAGACCTCGCGTGCGCCCATCGCCTTGAGGGCGATCTTGTCGGAGAGGAAGAGCTGGGCGAGCACCATCCCGCCGATGATCACGAGCATGAGCGTGGCGCCGGCGCCCGCGGCCAGGAAGATTGCCACGAAGCCGACGTAGACCGCCCCGAGCAGGAGCAGGGTGAGGACCATCCGGGCCTGTAAGCCGGTGTCGCGGGCGAAGGCGGTGCGGGGGCTTGTGGGCATGCCTACATTCTAGACGGCCGCGGGCGCACTTCCGGCGGTGGATAGGCTCGCGCCGTGATCCCGGAGCTCGACCTCGGGCCGATCGACATCCAGACCTTCGGGCTCATGCTCGCGCTGGCTCTGATCGCCGACGGGCTGATCGTCGCCAAGCGGTTGGGGGAGCTCGGAAAGCCCGTCGACTGGGCGTACGAGGCCGTGTTCGCGGCCGGGGTCGGCGGCGTCGTCGGCGCGAAGATCGACTGGATGCTGCAGAACCCCGAGCAGGCCTTCGACGGCAGCCTCGCCGACGCGATCCTCGGGCCGGGACTCGTGTTCTTCGGCGGCCTTTTGGGGGGTGCGATCGCGGTCTGCCTGTGGGCTTACCGCCGCGACTTCCTGGGCCTCCAGCTCCTCGACCTCGGAGCGCCCGCGGTAGCGCTCGGCTACGCGATCGGACGCATCGGCTGCCAGGTCGCGGGCGACGGCGACTACGGCGTTCCGAGCGACCTGCCGTGGGCGATGGCCTACCCGGACGGGACGGTGCCGACGACGGTCGAGGTCCATCCCACGCCGATCTACGAGACGCTCGCCATGGGGGTGGCGACGATCGTGCTGTGGCGTCTGCGCGGGCGCCTCGTCCGCGGCGTGCTTTTCGGGCTCTATCTCGTGATCGCCGGCGTCGAGCGCTTCCTGATCGAGTTCATCCGGCGCAACGAGACGGTGGTGGCGGGATTGACGCTGGCACAGTTGATCAGCGTGGCGATGGTGGTGGCCGGGTCGGCGTTCGTCGCGTGGCGGATGCGGGCGGCGCGCGTGGCGACGGCCTGAGCTCGGCAGCGAGCTACCGCCGGGCCCGCCGCTGCGCCGCCTGCTCCACGAATCGCAGCGACTCGGCCTGCAGCTCGCCGTTGTGCTGCAGCGACCGGTGGTGGCCGCCCGGCACGATCAGCAGGCGCTTGCGCTCGACCCGCGCGCGGGCATGGAGCTCCTCGGACACGGTCCAGGGCACCTGGTCGTCGCCCTGGGCGTGCAAGAGCAGGAGCGCCGTATCGGCGGCGAGACGCGTGACCGCCTCGTAGACGCTGATCGAGCGCAGCCATGACTCGAGCGCGGCGCGGTCGGCGCGGAACGCGAGCTCGTCCTCGGACCGCAGGCTCCGCAGCAGCAGGTCCTCGGGTGCCGGAGAGATCGCCACCACCGCAGCGACCGTGGGTTCGAGGGCGGCGACGTGGAGCGCGGTGGACCCGCCCATGGACGAGCCGCGCAGCGCGACCGCGGGAGCGTGCTCGCGCAGCAGGTCGAGCATCGAAAGCGCGTCGCCGAAGGCGGTCGGGCCGAGCTCTCCGCTCGAGCGGCCGTGGCCGCGGGCGTCGTAGGCGAGGGCGGCCAGCCCTTGAGCGCGGGCGTTGCGAGCGAAATCGAAGTGGCTCTCTTTCGCCGAGCCGGCGCCGTGGAGGATCAGTACACCGGCGGTCGCCGGCTCGGGCGGGAGGAAGAGGGCGTAGGCGAGCCCGTCGCGGGTGCCGAGCTCGGGCGGCTCGGGCGAATGGACCTTGACCTCCATAATCCGGACGATCATGGCACGCCCCCCGACCCCCGAGGCCGCCGCGCCCGCCGAGCCGACCGCGCACGCGGGCGACGAGGCGGCCTCGACGCCGAGGCCGCCCGCGGCGCCACCCTCCCACGTCTATCCGATCGGCTCGCGCCTCAACGCGGCGGGTCGCCTCGAGGTCGGCGGCTGCGACGTCGTCGAGCTCGCGCGCGAGTTCGGAACGCCCGCCTACGTCTACGCCGAGGAGCACATCCGCGCCCGGGCTCGGGCCTACCGCGACGCCTTCGCCTTGCGCAGCGACCGGTTCGACGTGCTGTACGCCAGCAAGGCATTCCCGCACCCCGCCGCGAACCGCATCCTGAGCGCCGAGGGGCTCTCGTGCGACGTCGCCTCGGGCGGCGAGCTCTACATGGCCCTGCGCGGCGGCTTCGTCCCGGAGCGGATCTACCTGCACGGCAACAACAAGTCGGAGGCCGAGCTCGCCTACGCGGCCGAGCAGGGAGTGGGCCACATCGTCGTCGACTCGTTCGACGAGCTCGAGCGGCTCGAGCGCATCGCGCCCGGCCAGGCGATCCTGCTGCGAGTGACCCCGGGAATCGAGCCCGCGACGCACGCCTACATCTCGACCGGTCAGGAGGACTCGAAGTTCGGCTTCGGGCTCGACGAGCTGCCACGGGCGATCGAGCGCTGCGGGCGGATCGAGCTGCGCGGCCTGCACGCCCACATCGGGTCGCAGGTCTTCGACCTCGAGTCGTACGCGAAGCTCGCCGAGGTGCTGACCGCGATGGGCGACTTCCCGCTGCTCAACCTCGGCGGCGGCCTGGCCATCGCCTACACCTCAGACCAACAACCACCCTCGGTCGACGACTACGTCGAGACCCTGCTCGCCGGCGCGCCCGACGGGGTGACCGTCCTGTGCGAGCCCGGTCGCTCGCTCGTGGGCAACGCAGGCGTGACGCTCTACACGGTCGGCACGGTCAAGGAGATCCCCGGCGTCCGCACCTACGTCGCGGTGGACGGCGGCATGTCCGACAACCCGCGCCCGATGCTCTACGGCGCCCGCTACGAGGCGGAGGTCGCCGACCGATTCGGGGGCGAGCGCCTGTGCACGGTGGCGGGCAAGCACTGCGAGTCGGGCGACATCCTCGTGAGCGACATCCTGCTCGACGACCCGCGTCCGGGCGACGTCCTCGTCATGCCCGCGACGGGCGCCTACGGCCACGCCATGGCGAGCAACTACAACGCGCTCCCGCGCCCGCCGATCGTCTTCTGCCGCGACGGCGACGCGCGCCTCGTGACCCGCCGCGAGACCTACGAGGACCTCGCGCTCCGTGACCTCGTTTAGGGTCGGACTGCTCGGCCACGGGACGGTCGGCGCGGCCTTCGCCGCGCTCCTGGCCGAGCGTGCCGAGGCGGTCGCCGCCGCCACAGGGCGCCGACCCGAGCTGAGCGGGATCCTGACCCGCTCGCAAGGCCACTTCGAGGAGATCCTCGAGCGCAGCGACGTCGTGGTCGAGCTGATCGGCGGCGTCGAGCCGGCGCGCGAGTACGCGCTGGCGGCGCTGCGGAGCGGTCGTCATGTGGTGAGCGCCAACAAGCAGCTTCTCTCCCAGCACGGGGAGGAGCTCTTCGACGCCGCCCGCGAGGCCGGCGTCGACCTGCGCTTCGAGGCGGCGGTGGGCGGTGTGGTCCCGGTGATCCGCGTCGTGCACGAGACGCTCGCCGCGGCCCACGTCGAACGCGTGCACGGGATCGTCAACGGGACGACGAACTTCATCCTCACCGAGATGACGCGCACCGGCGCTTCCTACCCCGACGCGCTCGCCGACGCCCAGCGGCTCGGGTACGCCGAGGCCGATCCGCGCGACGACGTCAACGGCCGCGACGCCGCGGCCAAGATGGCGATCCTCGCCCGGCTCGCCTTCGGTGCCGCGGTGGCGCTGGACCAGGTCGCCTACGAGGGGATCGAGCACGTGACCGCCGATGACATCGCCTACGCGCGCGAGCTCGGACTGTCGCTCAAGCTGGTCGGCACGGCGGAGCGGGTCGACGGTGGTCTGTCGGTGCGCGTGCATCCAGCCTTCCTCTACGCGGGGCATCCGCTCGCCTCGGTTGACGGGTCCTTCAACGCGGTGACCGTCGAGTCGCCGGCGATCACGGAGATCACCCTTTCGGGGCCGGGAGCCGGGGGCTCGCAGACCGCCTCGGCGGTGCTGGGCGACGTGGTGTCGGCCATGCTGCCGCCTGCGACCCCTCCCGCACGCGCCGCGCCGGTGACGATCGTCGGCGACGTCGAGTCGGCCTTCTATCTGCACCTCGAGGTCGCCGACCGCCCGGGCGTGCTGGCCCAGATCGCTGAGATCCTCGGGCTGCAGGGCGTCTCGGTCAAGTCGGTGGTCCAGCGGGGGCTCGGCTCCGACGCTCGCCTGACCATCGTCGTCCACTCCGTCCGCGAGTCGCGCTTCCTGGCCGCCGTCGCCCTGATCGGGCGGCTCGACTTCCTGCGTGTCCCCCCGCGCTGGATCCGGGTCATCGAGGAGGTGTTCGGGTGAGGGGCGCAGAGGAGACGCCGTGAGCCTCTGGCGCTACCGCGACCGCCTGCCGGTCGAGCCGCTCGTGACCCTCGAGGAGGGTGACACGCCGCTCGTGCCTGCTCCCCGGCTCTCCGAGCGAACCGGCTGCGACGTGTGGCTCAAGCTCGAGGGCGCGAACCCGACGGGCTCCTTCAAGGACCGGGGCATGACGGTGGCAGTCTCCGCGGCGATCCGGGAGGGCGCCGAGGCGGTGATCTGCGCCTCGACCGGCAACACCGCCGCGAGCGCGGCCGCCTACGCCGCGCGTGCCGGGCTGCGTGGAGTGGTGATTGTGCCGGAGGGCAAGATCGCGATCGGCAAGCTGGCCCAGGCCCTGATGCACGGCGCCCGCGTGATCGCCCTACGCGGCAACTTCGACGATGCGCTGCGGATCGTCCGCCAGCTCGCCCAAAAACACCCGATCGAGCTGGTCAACTCCGTCAACCCATACCGGATCGAGGGTCAGAAGACCGCCGCCTTCGAGGTCTGCGACGAGCTCGGCGGCGCACCCGACGCGCTGGCGATTCCGGTCGGCAACGCCGGCAACATCACGTCGTGGCGGCGCGGGTTCGAGGAGTACGGCGAGTCGCCGGCCCTCTACGGCTTCCAGGCAGCGGGGGCGGCGCCGCTCGTGCTCGGCCATCCCGTCGAGAGCCCGGAGACCGTTGCCTCGGCGATCCGCATCGGCAACCCGGCACGCTGGGAGGAGGCGATGGAGGCCGTCACCGCATCACGGGGCCGGATCGCCGCCGTGGGCGACGAGCAGATCCTCTCCGCCTACCATCTGCTTGCCTCCGGCGAGGGCGTCTTCTGCGAGCCTGCCTCGGCTGCCTCGGTGGCGGGCCTCTTGGCGCACGGCCTCCCGGCCGTCGAGGGCGATCCTGAGCCGGAGAGTGTCGTCTGCGTGTTGACCGGCCACGGGCTCAAGGATCCCGATACCGCGCTCGGCAAGGCCCCCGCCGTGATCGGTTGCGATCCCGACCTCGCGGCGGTCGAGCGGATCGCCTTCGCCGACTGAAAACTGATGGTCTCGCGCGCGGATCGGCACACGGCGTCTCCCATCCGTGAGTGGTCTTCGGTCACGCTCAGCCGATCCGGCCTGACATCACCCGAGATCCGCTCGGCGCTCGGCTGCTCGGGTTGGTCGCCCCGCCGCTCTGCCTCTGCTGCCGGGCGGTGCTCGCGCGGCGGGCTGATGGCCCCGCAACCTGCGCTTGCTGCGCGTGTGAGATCGAGGCGGCTCCGTCGACCCTCCTCCGCGCGGATGCCATCGACGGTGGCTTCGCGGCGCTGCCGTACTCGGGAGCTGGGCGCCGACTCGTTGCCTCCCTGAAGTTCGCCCGTCTGCTGGTCGCGGCGGAGCTGGGCGCCGCCCTGATCGCAGCTCGCGCTCCCGTTGATCTGTTGGCGGGAACCATCGTGCCGGGCCCGGCCGCGCCGTGGCGCCGAGCCCGCCGCGGGTTCGATCCGGCCGAGGAGATCGCGACCGCACTGGCCGGGGCCACCGGGCTGGCGCTGGCGGCCCCGTTGAGCCGTCGCGACC
>JACCUC010000212.1 GCA_013812065.1 Thermoleophilaceae bacterium
GCCCCGGGTCGCGTGGCTAGCCGTCGCGGTCGCCCTACTCGCCTGGCTCGCCGCCGGCGCCGGACTCGACGGTGCGGCGCTGCTCGCCGTGGTCGCCCTTCTGCCCACGCCGTTGCTCCTGCCCCGCGCCGGGACGGCGTGGTCTCTGCCCGCCCTGGCGCCGTTGCTCGGGGCGGTCGCCCTGGGGCCCGCCTTCGTAGGCGTCGCGGGACTCGCGAGGACCCCGGCGCGGCGGGCTGGCCTCGGCGCCGCGGGCTTCCTGTGGCTCGCCGCCGCCGAGGCGCTGAGCGAGGACCGGCTCCTCTTCGGCGCACCCGCCGAGGTGCCCGCCCCCGGAGCGTGGGAGAGCTCGCTCCTGGCGGCCGCTACCGAGGCCCTGCCGCCCTTCCTCTCGACTCCGGCGCTCGCGCCGGCGCTGGTCTGGGCGCTGTTCGCCGCGCTCGTGCCACTCGCGGTCCGCGGGCGCTCGCTCGGGTTCGATCTCGCTCGGGGCTCGCTGTGGGCGGCGGCGCTGATCGTCACCCAGCTCGCCCTCGGCGATCTGGTCGATCCCGGCGGCCTCGCCGCTCATGGGGCCGTCGTCGGTCCGCTCGCCGCGCTCCTCTTCGCGGTGCTCGCCACCGCGGTCCGCAGCGGCTTGCGAGAGCCCTTCGGACGGGTCGGCAATCCGCCGCCCGCCGATCCCGGCGACCGTCCCCTCGTTGCGTAGGATGGCCTGGCCATGAGCGTGCTGCGCAACATCGAGGCCAAGCTCGAGGGCCTCGTCCAGGGCGCCTTCAGCCGGGCCTTCAAGTCGGGCGTCCAGCCGGTCGAGCTCGCGCGCAAGCTCGCCAAGGAGATGGACTCCCACAAGGCCCAGTCGATCTCCCGCGTCTACGTGCCCAACCAGTACACGGTCTGGCTCTCCGAGCAGGACCGCGAGCAGTTCTCGGGGTATGAGTCGGCACTCACCAAGGAGCTCTCCGACCACCTGCTCGAGCACGCTCGCTCGCAGGGGCTGACGCTCGTCACCCGTCCCAACGTGGGCTTCGAGACAGACGACCGGCTCGGGGTGGGCGAGTTCGGGATCCAGGCCCAGCTCCTCCATGCCCCCGACGACGACTCCAAGGCCCCCGAGTCGGCCGGGTTCGGTCAGACCATGGTCTACTCGGCCCAGAGCGAGGATGCACCGCGCGAGGAGCCCAAGGCGCCTGCCCCCGCCGGGCGCGCGCTGCTCGTGGGCGCCGGCCGCCGGCGCATGCTGAGCGGCGATCGCATGGTCCTCGGGCGCTCGCGCGAGGCCGACATCATCCTCGACGATCCGAACATCTCTCGCCGCCACGCCGAGCTGCGCCGACAGGACGGCGACTGGACGATCGCCGACCTCGGATCGACCAACGGGGTCAAGGTCAACGGAAAGCGGGTCGACCGGGCCCCGCTCGCGCCCGGCGACGAGATCCTCCTCGGCACGCTCGAGCTCTCGTTCGAGCTGGAGTGATGGCAGGCGACGCCGACCCCCTCGCGATACTGCTGAAGTTCGGGTTCCTCGCGGTGCTCTACCTGTTCCTGCTGTTCATCGCCCGCAGCGCAATGCGCGACCTGCGCCGCGGAGAGGAGCTGCCCGCCGCAGCCGGGACGGCAGGGCCCGGCCGCGACGGCGCTGCGGCGGCTGCGGCGGACGGCCCCCCGGTCGACCTCAACCCTCGACTCGAGGTCGTCGCGGGCAAGGGCCATCAGTCGGGACGTGAGTTCGACGTCCGCGCGGGAGCGCGACTCGGGCGCTCGCAGGTCAGCGAGGTCCACATCGACGACTCCTACGCGTCGGCCGCCCACGCCCGCCTGTATCCGCGGGCGGGAGCCGTGTTCATCGAGGATCTCGGCTCCACCAACGGCACCTACGTCAACGAGCGCGCGCTCACGCGGCCGCTTCAGCTCGTCGAAGGCGACACCGTGCGCATCGGCGACACGGAGCTTCGGTACCGGGAGTAGCGCGATGGACGTGTTCGTCGTGGAGGAGGTGGGGCTCACCGACGTCGGCCGTCAGCGGCAGTCGAACGAGGACTCGTTCGTCGAGGCACCGCCGGTGTTCGCCGTCGCCGACGGGATGGGCGGGGCACGGGCGGGCGAGGTCGCCTCGCGGATGGCGGTCGATGCCTTCGGGGGCTCGGCCGAGGAGGGTGCCGAGCCCGAGGCCCAGCTCGTGGCCATCGCTCGCGCGGCCAACCGGCGGATCTACGAGATGGCGCGCTCCGACGACGCCTACGCCGGCATGGGCACGACCCTCACCGCGGTCATGGTCAGCGGGCACGAAGTCACGGTCGGGCACGTCGGCGACAGCCGCCTCTACCGGCTGCGCGACGGCGGCCTCGAGCGCCTGACCACCGACCACTCGCTCGTCGAGGAATACGTCCGCGCCGGACGGCTCGCGCCCGAAGAGGCCGAGAGCCACCCGCAGAAGTCGATCATCACCCGAGCGCTCGGCGTCGAGGCCGACGTCGAGGTCGACACGCTGACCTGCAATGCGAACGACGGCGACGTCTACCTGATCTGCTCGGATGGTCTGACCGGGATGGTCTCCGAGCACGAGATCACCGACGTACTGCTCGAACGGTGCTCGCTGGAGCAGGCCGCGCGCGCGCTGATCGACGCCGCCAACCGGGCCGGCGGCCGCGACAACATCACCGTCGTCCTGTTTCGCCTGTCCGAGGGAGGAGGGGCGATCGCCGAGGGGGACGAGCGCGACACCCTCTCGGGCGAGGACACCCAGACCGGACTGCATACGAGCCAGGTCCAGACCGCCGTGGCGGCCGCCGAGGCCGAGGGCAGCACGCCCCCGGGCGCCCACGGCCCCGGCGAGCCGGGCGCCGAAGCCGCCCGAGCGGGCGAGACGCTCGTCGTCGATG
>JACCUC010000217.1 GCA_013812065.1 Thermoleophilaceae bacterium
CGTCGCCCGCTCATCGGACCTTGCCGGCGAGCGTCCTGAGCGCGACGGGCAGCGCCTCGTCGCGCCCTGTGCGCGGGTCGTCGCGCGCCGGCACGCTGGGGGTGATCCCCCGGTCCCCGATGTTCTCGCCGCTCGGCAGGTAGTAGCGGCCCACGGTCAGGTCGAGCGCGCCGCCGTTCGAGAGCGGCTCGACCTCCTGGAAGACGCCCTTGCCGAAGGTCTTCGCGCCGACGAGCGTCGCCCGCCCGCGGTCGCGCAGCGCGCCGGCGACGATCTCCGAGGCGCTCGCCGAGCCGCCGTCCACGAGCACGGTGACCGGCAGGCTCGGGTCGAGTGCATCCCCCTCGGCGGTGAAGGTCCGCCGCTCGCGGCTGCGCCCGTCGGTCGAGACGACGACGCCGTCCTCGAGGAAGAGGCTCGACACCAGCACGGCCTCCTGCAGCAGGCCGCCGCCGTTACCCCGCAGGTCGAGAACGATGCCCTGCGCGCCCTGGGCGCGCAGCCGCTCGATCGCCTTCCCCAGCTCGCCGTGGGCGCCCGAGCTGAAGGTCACGAGCGCCACGACGCCGAGCTTCTTCTTGTCGACGGTCTCGAGCTTGGCCTCGACGGTCGGCACCTCGATCCGCTCGCGCTCGACCTTGACCGTGCGGCGGGCGCCGCCCGAAGGCTCGATCAGCGTGAGCTGCACCGAAGTGCCGGGACGACCCTTGATCCTCGCGGTCGCGATCTCGGCGCTCTCCCCGGCGATCGAGCGCCCGTCGACCGCGGTGACGATCGCGCCCTGGCGGATGCCGGCGCGCTTGGCCGGCGCCCCGTCGAACACCGACACCACCTGTAGCCCCTGGCGCACCTCCTCGATGCGCATGCCGACGCCCTCGAAGCGTCCCTCGACCGACTGCTGGAAGCGCTGGGCCTCGCTCGGCGAGAAGTAATGCGAGAAGCGGTCGTCGAGCGAGGAGATCATGCCCTTGAGCGAGGCGTCCTGGAGCCGCTCCACGTCGACCTCGCGGATGAAGTCGTTCTCCACCGCGTCGATGACCTCGGCCCGCAGCGCACGCTCTTCCTCCACAAAGGCGGTACGGACGCCGTCGGGAAGGATTCGCGGGTGGCCGCCGAGCCACAGCCCGGCGAGCAGCGCCACGAACGTGCAGGCGAGCGGGAGGAGGATGTGGCGCGCGCGGGGAGACATCAGAGGATCGAGCGGGCGCGATCCGCGCGCCCGCCAACCAGGCTAGCGTCGCGGCTCGGCCGTCCCGCCACCGTCCCATCCGCGGACGCGCCAGCGCAGGAAGAGCTCACCGCGCCGCTCGAGCAGCCATACGAGCTCGAGCTCTGCGGGCTCGGGCAGCGCCGCCCCGGCGACGATGGTCAGCGCATCGGCGCCGCCCGCGAGCTTGGGCGCGACCGAGAGGAAGAGCTCGTCGACGAGTCCGGCGCGCAGCAGCTCGGCGTTGAGGGTCGGGCCGCCCTCGCACAGCACCGATCGCACGCCCCACTCGGCACGCAGACGCCCGAGCGCCGCGCGAAGGTCGACCCAACCGCCGCCTCCCTCGGCCGGGCCGCCACGCGCGTACTCGACGCGGGCGTCGCGCGAGGGAAGCTCACCAGAGGCGGCGGTCAGCACGGCGACGCGCTGCTCGGGTACGGCGAGCAGCGGCAGCTCCGCCAGCCCGTCGAGGCTCGCGCTCACCACGCAGGCGAGCGGATCGGGGCCGAGTCCCTCCCGCTCGCGCTTCTCCCGCAGCGCCGGCTCGCGCACGATGCGGCCGTAGCGCTCGGCGCGCAGCGTACCCGCGCCCGCCATGACGGCGTCGGCCTGGGTGCGCAGGTGGTGGAAGAGCTCGCGGTCGGCCGGGCTGCCGATGCCCGCGGTGCGTCCCCCGAGCGCCGCCTTTCCGTCGAGCGTCGCCACCATGTTGAGGACCACGTACGGGCGCTCGGGCGGCGCGAGGTCGCCGAGCCCGAGGCCGGCCATGGCCTCGTCGGCGGTCAGCGTGGCGG
>JACCUC010000226.1 GCA_013812065.1 Thermoleophilaceae bacterium
GTGCGTGGCGGAGCGCAGCGCCTCGACGTCGTAGGGCAGCTCCATGTAGTACAGCTCGCCGGAGCGACGCAGGCGGTCGAGGTGCTCGCGGTGGCGGAAGACCGCGGTGCCGCGCTCGGTCTCATAGGCGCGGATGCCCTCGAAGACCCCGGTTCCGTAGTGGAGGCCGTGGGTGAGAACGTGCACCTTGGCGTCCTCCCAGGGCACGAGCTCCCCGTTCATCCAGATCACGTCCGCGCTGCTCATCTGCTCCTTCCTCTCACCTAGAGGTTCGCGAGGACGGCGTTGGTGGCCGATTCGGTGGTGGCGGCACCGCCCAGGTCCGCGGTCCGGAGGCCGGCCTCCAGAGCGCGATCGACGGCCGATTCTATCCCCGCGCCCTCGCTCTCTCGTCCGAGACCGTAGCGGAGCATCATCGCCACCGAGCCGATCGTCGCGAGGGGGTTGGCCGCGCCCGTCCCGGCGATGTCGGGCGCGGAGCCGTGCACGGGCTCGAACAGGCCGGGGGCCTCGGGGGCTCCGAGCGAGGCGCTCGGGAGCATGCCGATCGACCCGGTGAGCATCGCCGCTTCGTCGGAGAGGATGTCGCCGAACATGTTCTCGGTCAGGAGCACGTCGAAGTCGCGCGGGCGGGAGATGAGCTGCATCGCCGCGTTGTCGACGAGCATGTGCTCGAGCTCGACGTCGTCCTCACGCGGATCGGCGCCCTCGCCGCGGGCGGCGCGGCGGCGGTCGCCGGCGAAGCGCTCGACGGTCTCTCGCCACAAGCGCGAGGTCTCGAGCACGTTCGCCTTGTCGACGCTCGTGACCCGGCGGCGAGCGGAGCGGAACGCGACCTCGGCGATCCGCTCGATCTCGGGCACCGAGTAGGCGCAGGTGTCGAAAGCGGACCCGCCGGCGGTGCGCCCTCGCTCGCCGAAGTAGATGCCGCCGGTGAGCTCGCGGACCACCATCAGGTCGGTGCCCTCGATCCGCTCGCGCCTGAGCGGGCTCGCGCCGAGCAGCGCGGGGCTCGGTCGGACGGGACGCAAGTTGGCGAAGAGCTCGAGCCCCTTTCGCAGGCCGAGGAGGCCCTGCTCGGGACGCGGAGCCTCGGGGTCAGTCGACTCCCACTTCGGCCCGCCGACGGCGCCGAGAAGAACGGCGTCGGCGGTACGACAGGCATCGAGGGTCTCGTCGGTGAGCGCGGTGCCGTGCTCGTCGATCGAGGCTCCGCCGATCGCGTGCGCCTCGACCTCGAACTCGCCGAGGCGGGCAAGCACCTCGAGCGCCGCGGCGGTGACCTCGGGGCCGATGCCGTCGCCGGGCAGGGCGACGATGCGGGGAGTGGTCAGAGCAGCTCCGTATCGACGCCCAGGCGACGGTAGGTCGGCGCCGCCCGCGGGTCGCAACTGGCGTTCGCCGTCATCGACGTACGCGCTCGAGCGTGGCGCGGACAGCGTCGGCGGTGAGCCGGGGCATGGACCGATCCGAAGCCGCCACGAGCCCGCCCCCGCGTCGCTCGAGGCGCACCGGGGCGGGCGGGACGCTGACCTCGAGACGGTCGTCGCGGGCCTCGATCTCGAGCTCGGTGCCGGGACTCAGGCCGAGCTCCTCCCTCGGGCGCTTGGGCACGACGATCCGCCCGGGGGCTCCGATGGTAGTCCGCATGCCGTGAGATTACCCTCGGTCTGCGCACGGGATACGAGTCGTCCACCGGGCGAGCTAAGGTGGCTGCGGCATGGACATCGCCGCGCACATCACGGGCACGATCTGGAAGATCAACGTCGCGGTCGGCGATGCGATCGAGGAGGGCGACGAGGTGATCGTCCTCGAGTCCATGAAGATGGAGATGCCGCTGGAGGCCGAGGTGGCGGGGACTGTCGACAGGGTCACCTGCGCCGAGGGCGACTCGGTGAGCGAGGGCGACACGTTGGTCGTGCTCAGAGACGACTGAGCGCGCGGGCGCGAGCGTTCACTCTGGGCGCCGGGCCGCGATGTTGAGCCGCACGTAGTCGAACACCGCCGGCTCGCCGAGCTGCTCGAGCACGGCGTCGACAAAGCTGGCGTGGAGCTCCTCCGGCATGCGCGCGAGGTGCGGACCGAGGATGACCGTGCTGAGGAACGTGCGCGGATCGGCGGCGGTGACCGGGCGCTCGGCGGTCCAGGTCTCGATCTCCGTGAAGCCGGCGGCGTGCAGCCGCTCGGCGGTCTCCTCGGGCGTGGCGAAGTTCCAGGTGCTCGTCGGCGGCCGCCGAGCTCGGGCGAACGCCGGCTGGTCGTAGGCTCTGCGCGCCGCCTCCCGGACCGAGGCGGCGTTCCCCCGCGCTCCGCACTGGGCGGCGAGTCGCCCGCCCGGGCGCAGAGCGGCGTGGAGACGCGCGAAGAGACGGTCGTGATCGGGGATCCAGTGGAACACCGCGTTCGAGAAGACCGCGTCGACAGGCACCTCGACCTCGAGCTCCGCGAGGTCGCCCGTGCGGAGCTCCGCACGCTCGCCGAGCCTCTTTCGCGCGGCCGCAATCATCGTCGCGGAGGCATCAACTCCGATCACGCGCCCGTGCGGGAGCCGCTCGAGCAGCAGCTCGGTGACCCGCCCACTGCCGCAACCGGCGTCGAGCAGGTTCTCGTCGCCCTCGAGCGGAAGGCGGTCGAGCACCTCTCGACCCCAGGCCTCCTGCGGGTCGGCGACGCGGTCGTAGACGTCTGCGTCCCAGTCGCGGCCGGCGTTGGCGCTCCGCGGCGCCGTCACAACCCCGTCGTCACCGGTCCCGCCCGCTCGCGCTCTGCCTCGTAGCGCTCGATCGCCTCGCCCGACTGCAGCGTGATCCCGATGTCGTCGAGGCCGTTGAGCAGCCGGTGGCGCAGGTCGGGGTCGATCTCGAACGCCACCTCGCGCCCCGCGAAGCGCACGACCTCGGCCTCGAGGTCGATCTCCGCCTCCTCGGCCGCCATCAGCGCCCGCACCTCCTCCTCGGGCAGCGGCACCGGCAGCATCCCGATCTTCGTGCAGTTCGAGTAGAAGATGTCGGCGAAGGAGGGGGCGACGAGGGCCTTGAAACCGTAGTCCTGAAGCGCCCAGGGGGCGTGCTCGCGCGAGGATCCGCAGCCGAAGTTGCGTCCGGTGACGAGGATCTGATTGGGGTCGAGGTCCCAGCCGGGCTCCTTGGCCCAGTCGTAGAAGAGGTACTGGCCGAAGCCCGTGCGCTCGACGCGCTTGAGGAACTGCTTGGGGATGATCTGGTCGGTGTCGACGTCGGAGCGATCGAGCACCGAGATCGGCCCGCGGATCTTGTCCACCCGGTCCATGTCCTCTACCTCGCTCCCGCGGGCTCGGGCTCGCGCGCCGGCTCCCAGTCGCGGATGTCGACGAAGCGACCCTCGATCGCCGCGGCGGCGGCCATCTCCGGGGAAACCAGATGCGAGCGGCCTCCCCTCCCCTGCCGCCCCTCGAAGTTGCGGTTGGAGGTCGAGGCGCAGCGCTCGCCCGGAGCGAGGATGTCGGGGTTCATGCCCAGGCACATCGAGCAGCCGGCCGAGCGCCACTCGAAGCCGGCGGCGGTGAAGATCCGGTCGAGTCCCTCCGCCTCGGCGTCGGCCTTCACCCGCATCGACCCCGGGACCACCATGGCCCGCATGCCGGCAGAGACGCGTCGCCCGTCGACCACCGTGGCTGCGGCCCGCAGATCCTCGATGCGGGAGTTGGTGCAGGAGCCGATGAAGACGGTGTCGACGGGGATGTCCCGCATGGCTGTGCCCGCCCGCAGCCCCATGTAGGCCAGGGCCCGGCGGGCCGATTCGGCCTGGCCCGCATCCGCGATGCCGTCGGGGTCGGGAACCGTGCCGTCGATGGCCACGACCTGGGACGGGTTGGTGCCCCACGACACATGCGGGCGAAGCGTGGTGGCGTCGATCACCACCTCCCGGTCGAAGTCCGCCCCCTCGTCGGTGGCCAGGCTGCGCCAGTGCTCCAGGGCCCGGTTCCAGTCGGCGCCCTTCGGGGC
>JACCUC010000238.1 GCA_013812065.1 Thermoleophilaceae bacterium
GGCCTGAGCGTCGAGGCCGAGGCACGGGCGGGCGTTACCGCAGGCGGCATCACCCTGCTGCTCGAGGCCCGCCGCCGAGGCGCCGGCCGCCCGAGCTGAGCTCGGTCGGAAGGCCCGTCAAGCCGGAACCGCCTCGAGCTGCGCGCGCGCGAGCGCCTCGAGCAACCTGGGCAGCGCGGCGACCGTCCGCCTCCAGGAGCCCTCAGCGCCATAGTGGTCGGCATCGTGAAGGAGCAGCACCTCGCCCGCCCGCACGTTCGTCCCCAGCCGCCGGGCGATCGAGTCCGGTGTGGCCAGGCCCGACCAGTCGCGACCGTGGCGCGACCACAGCACGGGCTCGAGCCCAGCTTTGCGCACAGATCTCAGCGTCGCCGCGGAGTAGAGGCCGAACGGCGGGCGGTGCAGGCGGGGAGGCCGGCCCGTGGCCTCGGCGATTGCGGCGGCGCCGCGACGGACGTCCTCTTCGACCTGAGCGGAGAGGAGCCGCAGGTGGCAACGGTGGGTGTGCCCGTGCAGTGCGACCTCATGGCCGGCGGCCACGATCTCCGCGGCCAGGCCGGGCCGGCGCTCCACCTGCTCCCCGACGAGGAAGAAGGTCGCGTGACCGCGACCCTCCGCGAGTCGCTCGAGCACCGCACCGGTGCCCTGCGGGTGAGGGCCGTCGTCGAAGGTGAGACCGACGGCCCGCTGGCGTTCGACCGTCCCACGGATCCCGAGTGCGGTCCGGGCGTGAGGGCTGATGGCGGCCGGGGCCGGATACGCGTGCGCGAGCGCGCCTGCGGCCCCCGCCGCCACCAGCGTCCGGCGATCGAGACGGAGCCTCATCGGTGACGCTCCTCCTCGGCGTGGTCGCGGCGGTCCTTGCCGCAATCCTCTACAACGCAGGCGTCGCGATTCAGGCGCTCGAAGCCCGCGAGGCACCGCCGCGTCATGCGCTGCGGGCGTCGCTGCTGACCGCGCTCGCCGGGCGCCCTAGCTGGCTCCTGGGTACGGGGCTCGTCACGTTCGGCTGGGGGCTTCATGCCGTCGCGCTGTTGATCGCGCCGCTCACCCTCGTCCAGCCGACGCTGGCCGTCGGCCTCGTGTTCCTGCTCGTCGTGGGCGCGTACGTGCTCCGCGAGCACGTCGGCCTGCGGGAGATCGCCGCAGTCGCCGCGATCGCCCCCGGCCTGGTGGGCATCGCCCTCGCCGCGCCGGCGCACACGCCTACGCAGGCGTCCGCAGGCGCGGTCGGGGTCGCCCTGGCCGCGCTGGGAGGCGCCGCGATCCTTCCCTACCTCCTAAGCCGCCTGGGTCGCCGGCCGGGCGTCGCCGTCGTTGTCAGCTCCGGGCTCGCGTACGCCTGGTGCGGGATCGCCACGAAGATGTTGGCCGACGCCCTCGGGAGCGGCGCCTGGGGCGCGGCCGCCCTGTGGGTGCTCGGGACGGCCGCCGCCGCCGGGGTGGGCCTGATAAGCGAGATGACCGCCCTCCAGAGCAGGCCAGCGACCCGGGTCGCGCCCGTGGTGCTCGTCGTGGACATCGTCGCGGCGGTGGCCTTCGCGATCGTGCTGGTGGGTGAGCGCTGGGACGGGACTCCACTCGGGGGGCCGGTGCTCCTCGGCTCGCTGGCGCTCCTGACCGTCGGCGCGGGCGTACTCGCCGCGTCGCCGGCCGTCGCCGCCGTTGCCCACGGCCAGGCGGCGGTCGCGACGCCTGAGCCGTAGCCGTGGCGTCTCGGATCGGCCGTTCGCGCACCCCTCGGCCTCGAAGACGAGCGATGCGGCGCTCGGCGTCGAGCGCTCGAACGGTGCGGTCGGCGGGGGCTCGAGCTCCGCTTCGAGCACTGCCCGCAGCTCGCGCGCGGACCTGGCTACACGCGCGATCCCGAGCGCGGCCATTCCGCGCGCGTTGGCGCGCCAGTGACCCGGGGGCATTCCGTACAGGACGGTCGGACAGCCCGCGACGAGACCTTCGAGGCAGGTGACCCCACCGCCGGAGTGGACGAGTACGTCGGCCGCCGCGATCAGGTCGCGCATCTGGTCGGTGAAGCCGAGGACGCGAACGCGCGGCTCCTCCCCGAAGGCCAGGAGCAGACGCTCGCGCGCCTCCGCGTTTCGACCCGCTACGCACACTACGGCGGCCGCGCCCGCTTCGAGCGCGGAGCGCACGGCCCCGTCGAGGTCACCGATGCCCCATCCCCCGCCGGTGACGAGGATCACCGAGCCGACGGCCGGGAGGTCGAACGAGCGCCTGGTGTCCAGCTGAGAGCGCGCCTCGAAGAAAGTGGGGGCGACGAGCGGACGCACGCAGCGGGAGCGGCCGGCCCCCGCCAGAGCGGCGATCCGCTCGCTCGAGCCGCTGTGCATCACGAGGTGGAGATCGATCCCGGCGTGCGCCCAGAACTCGAGGCTCGCGAGGTCGAGCACGGTGGTGCAGACCGGGACGCGCACGAGCCCGTGCCGGCGTAGACGCCCGAGCACGGGGTTGACGCCCGGGTAGGTCGAGACGATGACGTCGGGCCCGTGCGACTCGATCAGCCGACGCAGGCCGCTGCCGCCGATTCGGTACATGACCGCGTGGGAGGCTCGTCGCACCGGCGCGAAGCCCATGAGCAGCGCGTAGACGACCCCGAAGACCCACGGCACACGACGAAACTGGAACCAGGAGCCGTCGCGAATGACCCGGTGAAGCAGCGGCCCCAGCGCGACCAGGCCGTCGTGGATGGCGACCTCCGAGTCCGGGCGCTCGCGGGTCAGGTCTGCGGCCAGCGCCCGGGCGGCCGCGTCGTGTCCTTCGCCGAGATCGGCGGAAAGAACGAGGATCCGCCGCGCCGGAGTCGAGGGCTCGATGCTGGACTCTCCCGTAGGGGTGTGGTAGGACGCCGCGACCTCGCCCCGGTATTCCCCCCACCGCGAGACCCACACGTGAGGAACTTATCGCTTCGTCCCGACGCGCGGTCGGGTCAGGCGGGCCGTCAGTTGAGCGAGGGGTCGGTGGGCATCCGCGCCGCCAGGGCGTAGCGCCCGCCCTTACGGGCGAGCACCGTCCGCCAGAGGTCGGCGGTGACGGTGGCGAAGATGTCGTCGCGGGCGAGCGGAGCGACGATCCAGCCCTCGGCCTCGAGCTCCTGGTCGAGCTGGCCGGGCGCCCACCCCGAGTGGCCGGCGAAGACCCGCGCCCGGCGAACCTCGCCGGCGAGCGACTCGAGATCCGCGTCCGGGCCGACGAGGCCGAGGTCGCCGGCGACGAGCAGGCCGGCGGCCTCCGGCTGCTCGAACTCGGCGAGCACGATCACGCCTCGGGGGGCGACCGGGCCGCCTTCGTGGACGAGCGCCCGCTCGCCGCACAGCTGCGCGAGCTCGGGCACCGCGTCGGCCACCGCCGTCTCGCTCGGCCGGTTGAGCACGAGTCCCAGCGCGCCGTCTGAGTCGTGGTGGGCGACGAGCACCACGCTGCGGCTGAAGTTCGGATCGGGCAGGGTCGGCTCGGCGACGAGCACCTGTCCCTTGAGCGAATCCACGGGGAGTCGACGCGCGGCCCGCCCTCGTCAGGGCGCGGACAGGTCGCAGCGGCTCGTTACTTGAGCTCGACCGTGCCGCCCGCATCCTCGAGGTCGGCCCTCAGCTTGTCGGCCTCCTCGCGCTCGATGCCCTCCTTGACCGGCTTCGGCGCCTCGTCGACGAGCGCCTTGGCCTCCTTGAGGCCCAGGCCGGTGGCCGCGCGAACGACCTTGATGACCTGGATCTTCTTGTCGCCGGGGCCGGTGAGGACGACGTCGACCGTGGTCGACTCCTCCTCCTCGGGAGCGGCCTCGGCCGCACCGGGAGCCCCGGCGGCCGGAGCCGCCGCGGCGACCGCGGTCGCCGAGACGCCGAACGTCTCCTCGAGCGCCTTGATGCGCTCGGACAGCTCGAGCACGGAGATTCCCTTGAGCTCGTCGATCCATTCTTCGGTGCTGGTGGCCATAAGGCCCTCCTTCTCTTCTCTGTGTCGCCCCGGAGGGCGCCTATTACTGGTTCGCCTCCGCGCCCTCGGCGGACACCTGCTGCTCTTCCTCCGCGGCCACGGCCTCGGCGACCGGGTCGCCCGGAGCCTCGGCCGCGGGCTCTGGCGCGGGCTGGGGCGACTCGGCGGCGGTCTCGCCCTCCTCGGCGCTCGCGGCGGCCGGCGACGCATCGCCGCCCACGAGCCCCTGCTCCTCCATCAGTCGCAGCTGACTTCCGAGCCCGGAGATAAGGCCGGCGAGCCCCCGCACGAGCCCGCTCAGCGGCGAGGCCGTGACCCCTACGAGCTGCCCGTACAGGGCGTCGCGAGAGGGCAGGCGGGAGATCGCCTCGACGTCGTCGGCGCTCAGGGCGTCCCCGTTCAGGGTCCCGCCCTTGAACACGAGCAGCCCGTGCTCGCGGCGGAACGTAGCGAGCGCCTTGGCCACGGTGGCGGCGTCGCCGCGCACGAAGGTCAGCGCGGTCGGCCCCTCGAGCAGGCTCTTGAGCCCGTCGGCACCGGCCTGGTCGACGGCGCGCTGGCCGAGGCGGTTCTTGATCACGCGAAAGCTCGCGCCCGCCTCGTCGAGGCGCACGCGCAGGTCGGCCGACTGCTTGACCGAGATCCCGCGGTAGTCGACCACGAAGATCGCGTCGGCGGCGTCGATCTCGCGCGCGACCTCCTGGATCACGGCGGCCTTCTGGTCTCGGTTCATCTCGGTCTTCTCCGGTTGGGGCCTCGCGTCCTCAGATCACGCAGACTCGGGCCGGCGCGCCGCGGCGGGCGCTGGAGAGCCGATCCGCCTGCTTCGGGCTTACGCGCGACGCCTCGGGGTCGAGGCGCCGCGGGCCGAAGGTCTGAGGCGCGCTTCGCTTGAAGTTCGCCGCCTAGGCTACCGCGGCGGCCTCGTCGACGATGTTGCGGGTGCGCGAGGGGTCGACGCGCACGCCGGGACCCATCGTCGTCGCCATGGTGATCGAGCGCAGGTAGCGCCCCTTGGCCGCGGCGGGCTTAGCGCGCATCAACTCCTCGATGAAGGCGGCGTAGTTCTCGAGCAGCGCGCGCTCGTCGAAGTCCGTCTTGCCGATCGGCAGGTGAAGGATGGCCGAGCGGTCGGTGCGGTACTCGACCCGACCGGCCTTCGACTCCGAGACGGCTCGGGCGATGTCCGGGGTTACCGTGCCGACACGCGGATTGGGCATCTTGCCCTGGGGACCGAGGATGCGCCCGAGGCGGCCGACGACCGGCATCAGGTCGGGCGTGGCGATCGCGATGTCGAAATCGGTAAAGCCGCCCTGGACGCGTTCGGCCAGGTCCTCCCCGCCCACCACGTCGGCACCGGCCTCCTCGGCCTCGCGGGCCTTGTCGCCGGTGGCGAATACGGCCACGGTGACGGTCCGCCCGAGGCCGTTCGGGAGGCTGATCGTGCCGCGTAGCTGCTGATCGGCGTGGCGTACGTTGAGCCCCGTGCGCACGTGGGTCTCGACGGTCTCCGAGAACTTCGCCGACTGGATCTCCCGGATCAGGCTGATCGCCTCGGCCGGCGAGTACTCACGCTCGCGATCGATCTTCGCGAGCTGGTCGCGATAGCGCTTGCCGTGCTTGGGCACTAGTGGTTGCTCCTGGGGGTCGCGTGGCGCGTGCCCGGGATGCAGGCGGATGGATGGCGCGGACGCAGGACGCCGTCCTTGCTGGTGGCAAGGACAAGTCCGTGGACAAAGCCAGGCGCCGCCTGCGCCCGGGAAAGCGGTGCGCGACTCGCAGGGGCGACCACTAGGAGCTCACCTCCACGCCCATCGAGCGGGCGGTCCCGGCGACGATCTTCGCCGCCTGGTCGAGGTCGCGGGCGTTCAGGTCGGGCATCTTGGTCTGGGCGATCTCACGGATCTGGTCCTGGGTGAGGCGGGCGACCTTCTCGCGATGAGGCTCGGCCGAGCCCTTGTCGATGCCGGCGGCCTCCTTGATCAGGACCGCCGCCGGCGGCGTCTTCGTGATGAAGGTGAAGGAACGGTCCTCGAAGACCGTGATCTCCACCGGGATGATGCGGCCCGCCTGGTCCTGAGTCTGCGCGTTGAAGGCCTTCGTGAACTCCATGATGTTCACGCCGTGCTGGCCGAGCGCGGGGCCGACGGGGGGCGCCGGGTTGGCCTGGGCGCCCGGGACCTGCAGCTTGATGAGGGTGAGGACCTTCTTGGCCATCAGACCTAAACCTTCTTGACCTGGTCGAAGCCGACCTCGACCGGCGTCTCGCGCCCGAAGATCGACACGAGCACCTTGAGGCGCACCGCGTCCTCGTTGACCTCGGAGATCTCGCCCGAGAAGTCGGAGAGCGGACCGGAGACGACCTTGACCGACTCGCCGACGGTGAACTGGGCCCGAGCCCGCGGCCGCTCGGCGCTCTCGCGGTGGAGGAGACGGTCGATCTCGGCCTGGTTGAGCGGGACCGGGCGGTTCGAGGCGCCGACGAAGCCCGTGACGCCCGGGGTGTTCTTGACGAGTCCCCACGAGTCCTCGTTCAGGTTCATGTTCACGAGCACATAGCCGGGCATGGTCCGCCGCTCGACCTGAACCTTCTGGCCGTCCTTCATCTCCGAGATCTGCTCCATGGGGATCACGATCTGGCGCACGTGACGCTCCTGCCCGAGCGAGGTCACCCGGTGCTCGAGGTTGTGCTTGACCTTGTTCTCGTGGCCGGAATAGGTGTTGACGGCGTACCAGCGGAACATGAGCGGTCAGTCTAGGCGGTGGCTGGGCGGCGAGAGGAGGCCGGCGGGCCTAGAGGATCGCCTGGACGAGGCGGGAGAAGATGGCGTCGAGCAGCCCGAGGTAGCTGCCGGCGATGACCACGAAGCCGAGCACGATCCCCGTGAGCGTGGTGATCTGCTGGCGGTTCGGCCATTGGACGCGCTGGAGCTCGGCCCAGGAGGCGATCAGGAAGGCGACGACCTTACCTCGATCGCGTGCGATCTGCTCCTCTTCCCCGGTCTCGCCGACGGTCCCGCGCGAGGCTGCGGCCTCGGAGTCCGACTCGGGGTCGGCGAGGAGAGGCGGCGGCGGGGTCTCGAGGACCGTGTCCGAGCGGCCGATCGCCTCGGGAGGAGCGCTAGCGGCCAGGTCGGCCCCGGTCTGAGGCTCGAGGCCGGGGGGAGCGATGTTGCCGCGCGAGCCGTCGGCCTCCGCTCCATCGCGCTCAGAGCGGGTCCCGTTGGCTTGTACCTCCCCGAGCGCGTCAGGATCGGGAGCACCGGGAGCGCGCGACCCTCCGTCGGAGAGACGGGCCGCCCGGCGCTCGGCCTGGCGCTGCTTGGCGCGTTGTCGGTCGCGAGCCATCGGCTCGACCTACCTCCCCGCGCGGGCGCGCGGACTCGCACCCGGCTCGGGCGCGAGGCGGGGCGTCATCGCGTCTCCTTGTGCGGAGTGTGCTTGGAGCACCACCGGCAGTACTTGCTGAACTCGATCCGTCCGGGATCGTTTCGCTTCGACTTCTCGGTCTGGTAGTTGCGGCGGCGGCACTCCTCGCACGCGAGGGTGACGCCGATTCGAACGTCTCCGCGAGCCATGTGCTCCTCGTGTCTTTCGGTCGGTCGCGGCGGGGCGCGAGGACTCCCCCTCCACCCCGCGAGGTCGGTCGAGTCTAGCGACCCTCGCCGGGCTCGCGGGGCGCGCCCTGGCGGCCGTGGCGCAGACGATCGCGCAGGATCCAGACTCCCGCGATGGCGAAAGGGGCCAGGTACAGAAGCGTCACGCTCCAGTGGCCGGTGTGGGCGATGAGCAACATCGATAACCGAGCCTAGCCGGGTTGCCGCCCGGCGGCGCGCTCATAGGACGCACCCCGCATAGGCTTCGAGACCATGGAGGTCGGTCCGGTGGAGATCCGCGTGCTCGGGTGCCTCGTCGAGAAGCAGCGCACGACGCCTGACGCCTACCCACTCTCCCTCAACGCCCTCCGCCTGGCCTGCAACCAGGCGACCAATCGCGATCCCGTGGTCGAGTACGACGACACCACGATCAGGGCGGGGCTCGAGCGCCTTGCGCGCAAGCGCTGGGCGCGCATGGCGAGTGGGCAGGGAAGCCGCGCACCCAAGTACCGCCACCTGCTGTCGGAGACGCTCGGCCTCCCCGAGGACGAGCTGTCGCTCCTGGCCATCCTCATGCTGCGAGGCACGCAGACGCCCGGCGAGCTCAAGCAACGGGGCGAGCGGCTTCACGCCTTTGGCGACCTCGAGTCGGTCGAGGGAGCCCTCGAGCGGCTGATCGAGCGGCGACACGTGCGACGACTCGAGCGCCGGCCGGGACAGAAGGAGGAGAGGTACGCGCAATTGCTGGGAGCGGCCGACGGCGAGACGCCCGCGGTCGCTTCTCAAGTAGCAACCGGGCCGGCCTCTCCGGACTACGAGCCTGCGACCAACGCCCACCCGCCACGGGAGGGTGAGGACTCGGAATCGATCGAGCGCCGCCTTACGCGTCTCGAGGAAGAGGTGGTTGCCGTGCGAGACGCGCTGACGGCGCTCGAGCGCGAGCTCGGGGCGTAGGGGTCGGCCTTCGAGCAAGTGACCGCAAGCGACCCGCGCCCCGGGGCGCGGGTCTCTCTGCGGAGGGGGACCGATCTCCGTCCGTCCGGCGATCTGGCTCCTTCTACTCGTCTTGCCCGTCGTCGCCCTCGGTGCCGAGCACCTGGAAGTTACGATCGAGGTGCACGTCTACCTGGTTGCCATCCTCGCGGGTGACTTCGATCTCGTAGGCGCCTTCCTCGTCGCCTTCCTCGGTCCCGGTGACACGACCACCGTTGGTGTGATCGAGCGCCGCGGCGCCCGCTCTCTCGAGTGGCTGGCCGGTGATCGCCTTGTCGGGGCCTTCTTCGCGGTCCTCCGCGTCCTGAGCGTCGTTTCGCTCGGGCGCCTGCGACTGTGCGGACTGGGCGCCGGCGGGGGTCTCGTCGCCAGCGGCTCCGGCGATGGCCGCACCGCCGATGGCGAGCGCCACGAGCGCCACCCCGGCGATGAACATGCCCTTGATCTTGTCAGGCATCGGTGCTCCTTTCGGTTGACTGACCTTTCCAGACGACCGTAAGGGACCTAGTGCATACCCGGTTCGTTCCGTTTGGGCTCAGGCGGCCCGATCGATGATCTGCCGGTAGGTCGCGGGCTCATGGTGGGCGCTGAGCCCGAGCAGCGTCTGGAAGGCGGCGTGCGGGGTGCCGC
>JACCUC010000239.1 GCA_013812065.1 Thermoleophilaceae bacterium
CGCTACACCCACTGACCTGCGCCCGGCGCCCCCGGCCGGGCATCCCGAGCGCGCGCTGATCTCACCCTTGGATGCCGCCCCACAGCACCCTCGACGCTGATCCGTTTATCCGGGGCAAGTAGCTAGGAGGAGGGCAGGTCCGCGATCATCCGATCGGAGAGGCGCAGCGCCAGGGCCGCGATCGTGAGCGAGGGATTGACCCCGAGTGCCGTCGGGATGACGGCGGCGTCCGCCACGTGGAGCCCCTCGTAAAAGGGCTCGCCCCCCGTCTTCGAGGCGTCGAATACATGCCCGAACTCGTCTACCACACCCTGCGACGCGTCCCGGCCCATGCGGCAGCCGCCGAGCGGATGCGTGAGCCCAATGGAGCGCGCGCCGGCGAGCTCGGCTGCGGGCGTTAGGAACGGGTTCCTGAACGTCCCCCCGCGGTCCCCGGTCAGCTGCTCGGCAAAGCGCGCTAGAGTCGCCCGAATCTCGGCGTAGATCGGATCGTCCTCGAAGCTGCCCCCGCCCTTCCGCTCGACCCGAAGCGGCGTCTCCCGAGGTCCGCGGCCTAGTCGGAAGCGGCCCACCGAGGCCTCGCGTCCCTGCGCGGCGATGCACATCATGTCCATCACATGCTCGTCCTCCGAGGCGAACTGGGGCTGGCGGGCCTGGTAGTTGCGAAAAAGCGCGCGGGCATAGGCCCGGGGGCGACCGAGGGCGTAGCGGAGGATCGCGAGCGCCGTGAAGAGGGGCTTGCGTTGGCCCGTGGAGAGGGATTGCAGCAGCGGCACCCCCTGGCCCACGAGCGAGGCGAGGGCGCGCGGGATGCCCTGGTCCTCGATCGTGTGGAATTTCGACACATCGGACGTGGGATCGGCCTCCGGGGTATTGAAGTGGGCGACCGATGTCGTGACGGGACCCCGGGTGAGGCTGACGCGGAAGTCGGTGTCGTCGAGGAAGGCGAGGTAGTCGCCGTTGGTCGAGAAGCCCTCGCCGAGGGCTGGGCTCAAGTTAGGCAGCGTCTCGCGCTCCTTGCAGCGCAGGAGAAGCTCCGTGGTACCGACGCACCCGGCTGCAAGGATCACCTGGTCGGCGGAGACCCGCCTCGTGCTCGTCCGCCAAGGGGCGTTTGCGTCACGCTCGAGATACTCGACCTCATAGCCGCCCTCCGGCCGCGCGTGGACGAGGTGGGCTTCGCACAGGGGCCACAGGTCGAGCACCCCCTCGAGGTCGCCGCCGGGGTGGCGCGGGGTGCCGTGGATCGCCGTCATCAGCTGCTTGTTGAGCGTGTGCCGCGCGCCCGGGAGGCAGCCGACGTTACAGCGTCCCTGGCGCTCGCAGTAGTTCTTCGGCTTTCCGTCATCGCCGATCGGCTTGTCGTTGATCGAAGAGTCGACCGTGCCGTAGTCGGAGGTCAGCTTGCTCATATGGAGCTGGAAGATCCGAGCTCGGTCGATCCAGAGGTCGTCGGCCCGCCGTTCGGCCGTCGGGTCCGGATACCTGCTTGGGTCGAGCTGCTTGAGGCCGGGATGGGTTGGCGGCGTGCGAAATCCGGGGTCGGCCCCAGCCGACCGCGTCACGATGTTGCGTAGCCCCGTGTTGATGGGGTTAGGAGGGGGAGGTGGTGGTGGCGTGGCGCCGGCGTGCTCGGTGGCGCGCTTCTCGAGCGCGTGCAGCACGCTGAGGCCAATGGCGTCGCGCGCGAGCTGGAAGTACTCCTCGCGCTTTACCCCGTCCCAGTCGGTCTCGGTGGGCCACCGGTCATCGTCGAAGACGAAGTCCGGCGGGCGGATCGTAACGTTCGAGTAGACGAGTGAGCCGCCGCCAACGCCGCTCGCACGCACTATCGACACCCCGTCGTTCTGTCGCATCCCGAGCAGCCCGCGCTCGCCGAAGGTCACGAGGTCATAGAGGCCGTCCTCGTTGCTCCTGCGCCGAAAGCAGCGGGTATAGATGTCGATGAAGCCCCTGAAGTTCTCAGCCGAGGACCAAAACTGCACTGGCTGGCCCTTCTTGGCGAGGAGGTCGTAGGTCTCGACCTCGCGGTCCTGCACTGTCCCGACCGGAGTCGTCCACCACGTCCCGCGCTCGAGCATGAGCACGGTGCCACGTTGTCGCTCCTTGAACTCGCGCGCCAAGGACAGGGCGCTCATCGTGCCGCCAAAACCCGAGCCAATCACGACGACGGTGTGGTGGGGGATGTTACGAGGGGTGCCCATGGATGGGCTCGCCTTCGGGCGGGCGGCGAGCCACAGTACCACGGCTAGCCAGGAAGCCTAGATCTAGAACTGGGAGGCTCCAGGAAACGGCTAGCGAAAGCTCTCGATGATCGGCGAGAGCCGCCGATAAGGGACTGGTGAGGCTTTGTCGAGTAGCAGTCGCTCTCGCCGTGGTCGTTCTGGCTTACGCGCCCGCGAGCCTCGCCCACGGCATCCACGCCAGGGCCCTTCCCGCTGACACGCCGCTGGCGGAGTTCTTCCGCCTTGGAGTCGTCCACATGCTGGGCGGCTACGACCACCTGCTGTTCGTCTTCGGGATCGCCATCCTGTTCACCCGGACGGCGGATGTGATCAAGGCGGTGACCCTGTTCACGGTCGGCCACAGCACGACCTTGATCGTGGTGACCGCGCTGGGACTCAAGCTGAGCCCGACGGTTGTCGACGCGATGATCGGCCTGAGCGTGGCCTACATCGGATTGGAGATCGCCGGCGCTCAAGGAAATCGGCCGAACCTGAGACGGACAAGGATCGCGATCCTCGCGTTCGGCCTGATCCACGGGCTTGGGCTGTCCACGCGACTCCAGGACCTCGGCCTGCCAAAGGCCCACCTCTTCGAGCGAGTGCTGAGCTTCAACGTCGGCGTGGAGGTCGGCCAGCTCGCCGCGTTGACCGTCTTCCTCGGCGTCCTTTGGGTCGTTCGGCGCGGGGGCTGGCTCGAGCGGATCAAGGCACCTACGGGCGCCGTGCTGCGCTGGGGAGGCGCGGGGATCTGCCTCTATTCCGTCTTGCTGGCGACGACTGGCACCCCGGTCTAGGCGAGCGACGCTCAGGGCAAGTAGGTCACGTAACGCTCGACCGGCCAGCGCTCGGGCGGGCGCTTCGCCTCGCGTGGCCATCCCAGATGGATGAGGCCGAGCACGCGTTCGTCGCCCTCGAGCCCGACTGCCGTGCGTCCGGCGTCGGTGCGGAGGACCGCCGGCGTGCGCCAGTAGCTCGCAAGGCCTCGAGCGTGGGCGCCCAGGAGCACCGCGTAAACCGCGCAGGCGACCGCGTGCAGGTCTTCCTCGTCCTGGACGGGATCCCCGCTCAGGGCGGCGGAGGCCGCGACCAGGGTAGGCGCGCGGGTCAGCTTGCCGGCGGCGTCCGGCTCGGACGCCTCCTGAAGTTGCGACAGCGCGTGCGATCCGAGGACCCTGAAGCGCCAGGGATTCGTGAGATGGTGGTTGGGGGCCCAGCGGGCGAGCTCGAGGAGCTCCTCGAGCTCATCGGTCGAGAGCGGCTGCGCCCCGTAGGCCTTGTGGGTTCGGCGAGTGCGGATCGCCTGCTCGAGCTCCACGTGGCGAAGGTAGCGGGTAGATTGACCGATCGTGGTCCCCCCCGAGCCGGTCGTCATGGGCATTCTCAACGTGACCCCGGACTCGTTCTCGGACGCGGGGCGCTACCTCGACGCCGACGCCGCGGTCGAGCACGGCCGCCGCCTCGTCGCCGACGGCGCGACGATCGTCGACGTCGGCGGTGAGTCGACGCGCCCGGGCGCCGAGCCGGTGCCCGCCGCCGAGGAGCTCGAGCGGACGATCACGGTGGTCGAGCGGCTCGCCGCGGGGCGGGACACGGGGCCGGCGGGACTGCGCGTGTCGATCGACACCACGAAGGCGGACGTCGCCGCCGCGGCCCTCCAGGCCGGTGCCCGGATCGTCAACGACGTGTCGGCCTTCCGCTTCGAGCCCGAGGTCGCGGGGCTCGTCGCGGGCGCCGGGGCGACCTGCGTCCTGATGCACATGCAGGGCGAGCCGCGCACCATGCAGGAGGATCCCCGCTACGACGACGTCGTCTCCGAGGTCAAGTCGTTCCTCGAGGACCGGCTCGCCTTTGCGCTCGCCGAGGGGGTGCCCGAGGAGCACGTCTGGCTCGACCCCGGGATCGGCTTCGGCAAGACCCCCGCCCACAACCTCGAGCTGCTCGCGCGCTTGGACGAGCTCGTGGCCATCGGGCGGCCGCTCGTCGTCGGGACCTCGCGCAAGAGCCTCCTCGGCCGGCTCACCGGACGCGAGCTCGACGACCGCCTGCCGGGCACGATCGCCACCAACGTGCTCGCCCTCGCGCGCGGCGCCCGGGTCTTCCGCGTCCACGACGTCGCCGAGGTGGCGGACGCCCTGACCGTCGCGCGGGCGGCGCTGTCGGGGCGAGCTCCCGCGACGGCCGCCTGAGCCTGCGCCGCGCTTGCTACGTTCGTCCGGGTGGACTCCCGCGACGACGATCTCGACCCCGACGAGTCCGGCGAGCTCGAGGACGACGAGCTCGGCTCGGAGCCGCTCGTCACCGTCGAGATCACGGGTCTGTCGATATACACCCACCATGGCGTCGGCGAGGCCGAGCGTGAGGTCGGCCAGCGGCTCGTCTTCGACCTCTCGTTCGAGCTCGATCGCTGCGACGCCACGGTCACCGATCGGCTGGAGGACACCGTCGACTACGGCGACGTCTGCCAGCAGGTTGCGCTCGTCGCGCAGGAGCGCTCGTTCGGGACCCTCGAGCGACTCTGCGCGCACGTCGCCGACCGCATGATGGACCGCTATGGCGTCGACCAGGTATCGGTTCGCGCCGCCAAGCCGGAGCCGCCGATCCCGCTACCCGTCGACGAGGTCGCGGTCGAGGTGCTCAAGGAGCGCACGGACTGACCCTGCGCGCATCGCGCCGGCGCGGCTTCCTCGGGCTCGGCTCGAACGTCGGCGACCGGATGGCGAGCCTGCGGGCGGCGCGCGCCCGCCTCGACGCGCGGCCTGACCTCCGCGTGCTCGCGTCCTCCTGCACCTACGAGACCGAGCCTCAGGGCGAAGCCGCCGGTCAGGACGACTTCCTCAACGCGTGTCTCGAGATCGAGACGGCCCTCGAGCCCGAGGAACTCCTCGACGCCTGCCGGGACGTCGAGCACGAGCTCGGCCGCCCCGCGGACCGTCGTCGTCACGCCCCGAGGGCGATCGACGTCGACGTCCTCCTCCTGGGCGAGATCGAGATCCGCGAGGAGCGTCTCACCCTTCCTCACCCCGACCTCACGAGACGCCGCTTCGTGCTCGTGCCGCTGCTCGAGCTCGACCCGGCGCTCGCGCTCCCCGACGGCACGCCGCTGGCGCCGGCGCTCGACGCGCTCGAAGGCCAGCGGGTCGAGCCGGCCGGTCCGCTCTGAGCGTCCGCCGTCCGGCGATAATCCCGATCCCATGCTTCTCACGATCGACGTCGGCAACACCCAGACCCACGTCGGCACCTTCCGCGGCTCCGACCTCGTCGACCACTGGCGCTTCGCCACCGTCCGCGAGGCCACGGCCGACGAGCTCGCCTCGCTCCTCAAGGGCCTGCTCGACCTGCGTCACCTGGTTCTGGCCGAGCTCGAGGCCGCGATCGTCTCCTCGGTGGTCCCTCAGCTCACCCGGGAGTACGAGCTCCTGTCCACGCGCTACCTCCACGGAGCCATGCTCGTGGTCGGCCCGAAGGTCCGCACCGCGATGCCGATCCGCATCGACAACCCGCGCGAGGTCGGGGCCGACCGGCTCGTCAACGCGCTCGCCGCCTACGATCGCTTCGCGGGGGCGTGCATCGTCGTCGACTTCGGCACCTCGACCAACTACGACGCGGTGTCGGCGGACGGCGAGTACCTCGGTGGAGTGCTCGCCCCCGGGATCGAGATCTCGATGCAGGCCCTCTCCGAGCGGGCCGCCAACCTGCCCACGATCGACTTCGAGGCCCCGGGGGAGGTGATCGGGCGGAGCACCCTGACGGCGCTCCGGTCGGGGCTCATCTACGGCACGGCCGGTCAGGTCGACGGCGTCGTCGGCCGCATGCGGGAGGAGCTGGGCGTCGAGGCCCGAGCGATCGCCACCGGCGGCCTCGCGGGCTCGATCGTGCCCTTCTGCGAGGAGGTCGAGGAGGTCGACGACGAGCTGACCCTCCGCGGCCTGCGCCTGGTCTACGAGCGCAACGCTGCGCCCGCCGGCTGAACCCGCCACCGCCATCGCCGCGAGCTACGGTGTCGAGCACCATGCGCGCGCTCACCGACCCCTGGCAGATCGCCGGCCACACGATCGAGAATCGCCTCGTGCTCGCCCCCCTCGCGGGGATCGGGAACTGGTTCGTGCGTCTGCAGGCCCGCCGCTACGGCGCCGGGCTCGTCGTCTCCGAGATGGTCTCGAGCTTCGGCCTGAAGTACGGCGACGAGCGGACCCTGCGCGAGTTCCTGCGCATCCATCCCGACGAGCACCCGGTGGCGATCCAGCTCTTCGGCCACGATCCCGAGGCCATGCGCGCCGCCGCGGGCATCGTCGCCGAGGCGGGCGCCGACCTGATCGACCTCAACATGGGCTGCCCCGTGCGCAAGGTCTGCAAGACGGGAGCGGGCGCCTCGCTGCTGGACGAGCCCGACCGGGCCGTCGCGCTCGCGCGCGCGGCGACCGAGGGCAGCGGGCTGCCGGTCACCGTCAAGCTGCGCTCGGGTCAGCGACCGGGCGAGCGCACCGGCGCCGACCTCGCCCGCCGGCTCGTCGCCGAGGCATCTGTCGCGGGGATCGGCTTCCATCCGCGCCACGCCTCCCAGCAGCACAAGGGAGAGCCCGACGTCGCCCTCGCCGCCGAGCTCGTCGAGCAGCTCGGCGACGTGCCGGTGATCCTCTCCGGCGGCCTCTCCTCCGACGAGCGCGCGCTCGCGGCGTTCGAGCGGACCGGCGCCGCGGCGGTCATGCTCGCGCGCGGCTCGCTCGGCAACCCGTGGCGCTTCGCGCGCCTGGTCGACCGCTACGCCGGTGAGCCGCCCGCGGGCGAGGTCGTCCGCGAGCTCGAGTGGGTTATAGACCGCTGCGAGGACCACCTCGGAATCGAGCGCGCCGGGCGCTATCTGCGCAAGTTCTATCCCTGGTACGCCGACACGCTCGGATTGAGCAAGGCCGAGCGCCGCGAGCTGGTCGAGGCGCCCACGACCGCGGCTGCGCGCCGCGCCCTGGAGGGGCTCGCAAGCCCGCTCGCGGCCTGACCAAAGGCGGTCGAAAAACCCCTGGGCGCTGCTATCCTCGCCGGTCCTTCCGGCCCGTATGCACCCCCGCCGACCGGGCGACGACGCACCCCGAGACGGGCGGAAGCGACCACTCATGCCACAGGACCTCATGCTGACCCCTGAAGGGCTCGAAGAGCTCAAGGCGAAGATCGAGCACCTATCGACCGATCGCCGCCGCGAGGTCGCCGACCGCATCCGCGACGCGCGCGAGTTCGGCGACATCTCGGAGAACTCCGAGTACGACGACGCCAAGAACGAGCAGGCGATGCTCGAGAAGCAGATCGCCGATCTCGAGGACAAGCTGCGCTCGTCGCGGGTGATCGACGAGCAGCAGGTCGGGACCGACAAGGTCTCTGTCGGCACGACGGTCCACGTCAAGGATCAGAAGACCTCCAAGTCCGCCAAGTACAAGATGGTCGGCTCGGCCGAGGCCGATCCCTCCAACGGGCGCCTGTCCAACGAGTCCCCGGTGGGCAAGGCCCTGATCGGTCGCAAGCGCAACGAGGTCGTCTCCGTGGCGGTGCCGCGGGGCCCGGCCCGCGAGCTCAAGATCACCAAGATCGACGCCGGCTAGCGCGGCGACCCCGCCGGGCGGGCAGGTCGGCGCGGACACCAGAGCCGCTCCTGGGTGACCCGAACCCCGCTGGGTCTCGCGGTGGCAGGCGAGCGTGCTACATATAGCCCATGCAGACGATCGGCGTTCGGGAGCTTCGGCAGCAGGCGAGCAGGTACCTTCGCGAGGTCGAGCAGGGCGAGACCTTCGAGGTGACCAGCGGGGGCAGGCCGGTGGCCCTCCTGACCCCGCTTCCGGACGTGGGCCCGGCCGAGCGCCTGCGCAGCGGCCGGCTGAAGCCGGCACAAGGCGATCTCCTCGAGGTGATGCGCGAACGCGGTCTGCCGCTCGAGCCCAAGCCCGGGATCCCCCTCCCCAGCAAGGTGCTGGAAGAGATGCGCGCCGATGAGCGGTGAGCGAACGTAGCCGTCTCGACTCGTCCGCGCTCGTAAAGCTGGTGCTCGCCGAAGCCGAGTCTCCCGCGCTCAAGCGCCACCTCGGTCGCCGGCCTGACCGTGCCTCCTGTTCATTGGTTCAGGTGGAGGTCGTTCGCGCCGTTCGCCAGCAGGGCTCGGAAGCCGTCGCGGAGGCACGCCGACTGCTGGCGCCGATCGAGATGATCGACGTGGACGAGCCGCTGCTTCGAGCCGCTGCCGACATCGAGGAGCCCACGCTGCGCAGCCTCGACGCCATGCCCGCGTGAGCCGCCCCGAATAGGCTTCCAGCCCAGTGGAAGACGACCGCCGCGCCAAGCTCGACCGCCTGCGCGCGGACGGCGTCGAGCCCTTCCCGCACGACTTCGACGGCGTCGTGGCGATCGCCGAGGTCCACGCCGCGCACGCCGAGCTCGAGGCCGGTGAGGAGACCGACGCGGCCTACCGGCTCGCCGGCCGCCTCGCTGCCCGCCGCGGGCACGGCAAGGCCGCCTTCCTCGACCTCATCGACCGCTCCGGCCGTATCCAGCTTCACGCCCGTTTCGACGTGCTCGGCGATGAGTCGTTCGAGCTACTGACCTCGCTTGACCTCGGCGATCTGATCGGTGTCGACGGGACGGTGTTCAAGAGCCGCCGCGGCGAGCTCTCGCTACGCCTCGACGACTTCAAGCTGCTCGCCAAGTCGCTGCGGCCCCCGCCCGAGAAGTTCCACGGCCTCGAGGACACCGAGACCCGCTACCGCCGCCGCGAGCTGGACCTGATCGCCAACGAGGACGCCCGCGAGCTCTTCGTCCTGCGCTCGCGCGTCGTCGCGGCGGTCCGCCGCTACCTCGACCGGGAGGGCTTCCTCGAGGTCGAGACGCCGGTGCTCCAGCCGCTCTACGGGGGTGCGGCGGCGCGGCCGTTCACCACGCACCATAACCAGCTCGACCGCGATCTGTACCTGCGCATCGCCACCGAGCTCTATCTGAAGCGCCTCATCGTCGGCGGGCTCGAGCGCGTCTACGAGCTCGGCAAGAACTTCCGCAATGAGGGGGTCTCGCACAAGCACAACCCCGAGTTCACGGTGCTCGAGTGGTACGAGGCCTACGCCGACTACGAGGACGCGGCCGCGCGCCTGGAGGAGCTCGTCGCCTGCGTCGCGGGCGAGATCGGCTACGCGGGGGCGATCGACTTCACCCCACCCTGGCGGCGCGTCACCCTGCGCGAGGCGATCGAGGAGGCGATCGGCGTGGACATCCTCTTCACCCGCGACCCGCAGGCGCTCGTCGACGCGGCCCGAGCGCGCGGCATCGAGGACCTCGACCCGACCGAGACATGGGCGCGACTCGTCGACGAGCTGCTGTCGAAGCATGTCGAGCCCGCGCTCGAACGGCCGACCTTCATCCTCGACTATCCCGAGGAGCTCTCACCGTTCGCCAAGGCCCACCGCGCCGCCCCGTCCGAGGACCGGCTCGTCGAGCGCTTCGAGTGCTTCGCGGGCGGCATCGAGATCGCCAACGCCTTCTCCGAGCTCAACGACCCCGACGAGCAGCGCGCGCGCTTCGAGGCCCAGGCCCGCGAGCTCGCCGCCGGCGACGAGGAGGCGCATCCCTACGACGAGGACTTCGTGCGCGCGCTCGAGCACGGCATGCCGCCGACCGGCGGGCTGGGGCTGGGCATCGACCGGCTGGTCATGCTGTTGTCGGGACGACGGTCGATCCGGGAGGTCGTGCTCTTCCCGGCGATGCGCTGAGGGGCCGCCTTTACGACACGAGCATGCCGACGATGCCGGGTAGCCGCGCCTGGCGCTCGTCGCGCGTGACCAGCGTGAGGTCGTGCGCCGACGCCGTGGCAGCGATCCAGAGATCGTTGGCAGGCACTCGTCCGCTTGTGGACCGCAGTTCCGCGTAACGGGTCGCGACCGCCGGCCCCGCGGGCAGCGCCGGGGCCTCGGCGAGCACGGCGGTAAGGCGCCGCAGCCGGGCCGCGCGCGTCGCCGCGTCGGTCGCCATCAGGACGCCGGTCTCGAGCTCGCCGAGCGTGATCACGCTCACTGCCCAGCCTTCCTCGTCGACCTCGGCGGCGAGCGGTCCGACGCCGACGAGGACGCTCGTGTCGATGAGCGCGCTAATCCGACCAGGTCTCCTCGCTCGCCGAGCGATCGTCGGCCCGCAGCCGGTGGAGCTCAGGTCCCCACGCGGGGTCGACGGGCGTGTCGGACACGATCGCCGCGAGCCGACTCGGGGTCCCAAGCCCACGGGCCTTCGACAGCGGCCCGAGCTCGGCCACGGGACGCCCGTCCACGGTGATGATGAACCGCTCGCCGTGCTCCGCGCGACGCAGGACGCTGCTGACGTCGTTTCGCAGCTCGCGTTGAGGGATGGTCGCCACCCTTGGACCGTAGCAAATAGTCTACGGAAGCAATGGGCGGCGAGCACAGCAGCGAACTTAGCTAGACTAAGGCCATGATCAACGTCCACGAGGCCAAGACCAACCTCTCCAAGCTGCTCGAGCGCGTCGAGGCCGGCGAGGAGATCGTCATCGCCCGCGCCGGCACGCCCGTGGCGAGGCTCGTCCCACACTCACCGGCTCGCACGCGCCGGCAGCTCGGGTCGCTCGAGGGGAAGATCTGGATGGCCGACGACTGGGACTCGGATGAGACCAACGAAGAGATCGCTCGGCTCTTCTACGGCGAGGACGACGAAGGCTGAGGCTGCTCCTCGACAGTCACGCGATGCTCTGGGCGCTCGGGAGCCCCCGTCGGCTGTCGCCCACCGCGAGGGACGCGATCGAGAGCCCGAGCTCGGAGGTGTTCGCCAGCGCCGTGAGCGTGTGGGAGATCGCCATCAAGACGGCGACGGGAAAGCTGCGAGCGCCCGATGACCTGATTCGTCGCGCTGACGACGCGGACTTCAGACCTCTGGCCATCGAGTGGCAACACGGCACGGCCGCGGGCGCGCTTCCTCTCCACCACCGCGACCCCTTCGACCGCATGCTCGTCGCCCAAGCGCAGGTCGAGGGCCTCACGCTCGTCACGAGCGATCCGAAGATCGGCCGCTACGCCGTCGCCGTCCTGCCCGCCTCTTGACGACACCGCCCTTCGCCCCGTCGGTGCGAGCGAAGGAGGGAGCCGTTCGAAGCGAAAGGAGATGCCACCCCCGCTGGTAGACTGACCTTCGGGCGATCGGGTACCAGACGCTCATCCGATATCGGTTCGCCGCCGATAGAAGAGACGAGATCTGGGCGTCCGCTCGACCCGTAGCCACGCTAGAGAGGAACAAGAGCCGTGTTTGAGCGCTTTACCGAACGGGCCCGTCAGGTTGTGGTTCTCGCTCAAGAGGAAGCCCGCATCCTGAAGCACAACTACATCGGCACCGAGCACATCCTGCTCGGCCTGCTGAGGGAGGAAGAAGGACTCGCGGCGCGAGTGCTCGAGTCCCTCGACATCACCGTCGAGCGCGTGCGCGCCCAGGTGGTGCGGATCGTCGGCTCCGGCGAGGAGGTCACCTCGGGGCAGATCCCCTTCACGCCGCGCGCCAAGAAGGTGCTCGAGCTCGCCCTCCGTGAGGCCCTTTCGCTCGGCCACAACTACATCGGCACCGAGCACATCCTGCTCGGGCTCGTGCGCGAGAACGAGGGCGTCGCCGCGCGCATCCTGCTCGACTTCGACGCCGACTCCGAGAAGATCCGCAACGAGGTCATCCGGATGCTCTCCGGTCCCGGCGGTCGCCGCCAGGGGCAGGGCGCGGGCGGCCAGCAGGGAGAGGGCAAGAAGAGCTCGAAGCTGCTCGACCAGTTCGGGCGCAACCTCACCAAGCTCGCCGCCGACGGCAAGCTCGATCCCGTGGTCGGGCGCGAGACCGAGGTGGAGCGGATCATGCAGATCCTCTCGCGGCGCACGAAGAACAACCCCGTGCTGATCGGGGAGCCCGGCGTCGGCAAGACGGCCGTGGTGGAGGGGCTCGCCTCGCGTATCACGGGCGGCGAGGTGCCGGAGCTGCTCAAGAACAAGCAGATCTACACCCTCGACCTGGCCGCGCTCGTGGCCGGCTCGAAGTACCGCGGCGAGTTCGAGGAGCGCCTCAAGAAGGTGATGAAGGAGATCACCCAGCGCGGAGACATCATCCTGTTCATCGACGAGCTGCACAATCTCGTCGGTGCCGGTGCGGCCGAGGGAGCGATCGACGCCGCCTCGATCCTGAAGCCCGCGCTCGCGCGCGGTGAGCTGCAGACGATCGGCGCCACGACGCTCGACGAGTTCCGCAAGTACCTCGAGCGCGACTCCGCGCTGGAGCGTCGCTTCCAGCAGATCCGTGTCGAGCCGCCCTCGATCGAGGAGACCGTGCAGATCCTCAAGGGCCTGCGCGACCGCTACGAGGCTCACCACAAGATCCAGATCACCGACGAGTCGCTGGAGGCGGCGGCCGAGCTGGCCGACCGCTACATCTCCGACCGCTTCCTGCCCGACAAGGCGATCGACCTGATCGACGAGGCCGCCTCGCGCGCCCGCATCAAGTCGATGACGGCGCCGCCCGTGTACCGCGAGCTCGAGGAGGAGATCGAGACGACGCGCCGCGACAAGGAGGCGTCGATCGAGGCGCAGGAGTTCGAGAAGGCCGCCAACCTCCGCGACAAGGAGCGGCAGCTGACGAACAAGAAGCGCGAGCTCGAGGAGCAGTGGGAGGCCGGCGAGGCCGAGACCGAGCGCCCGTCGATCGGCGAGGAGGAGATCGCCGACATTGTGTCCATGTGGACGGGCATCCCGGTCTTCAAGCTGACCGAGGCCGAGACGGCGAAGCTCATGCGCATGGAGGAGGAGCTGCACAAGCGCGTCATCGGGCAGCAGGCCGCCGTGGAGGTCATCTCCAAGGCGATCCGCCGCTCGCGTGCCGGCCTGAAGGACCCGAAGCGGCCGACCGGCTCGTTCGTCTTCCTCGGCCCGTCCGGCGTCGGCAAGACCGAGCTCGCTCGCACGCTCGCCGAGTTCCTGTTCGGCGACGAGGACGCGATGATCCGCGTCGACATGTCGGAGTACATGGAGAAGCACTCCGTGTCGCGGCTCGTCGGCTCGCCTCCGGGCTACATCGGGTTCGACGAGGGCGGTCAGCTCACCGAGGCCGTGCGGCGCAAGCCGTACTGCGTGCTCCTGCTCGACGAGATCGAGAAGGCGCATCCGGACGTGTTCAACATCCTCCTGCAGATCCTCGAGGACGGTCGCCTGACCGACTCGCAGGGCCGCACGGTGGACTTCCGCCACGCGATCGTGATCATGACGTCGAACATCGGCGC
>JACCUC010000242.1 GCA_013812065.1 Thermoleophilaceae bacterium
TCTCGAGCAGCGCTCGAGCCTCTCGGCGGCCGAGTCGGAGGCCGACGAGGCGGTCGCCGATCTCTACGAGCTGTCGACGACCGAACGTGCTCTCATCGACCGCGACTACGGGTGAGCGCTTGAGCCAAGCCGCCGCTCCGGCGCGGTCGGTCAGTTCCGGACGAGCATGTTCACGCGGTCCCCCTTCTTGACGCGCTGGACGCCTGAGCCGACCTCCTCACGATCCCCTGGTTCTCGTGGCCGAAGACGATCCCGGGCTCGGCGTCGGTGCGCCCCTCGTACATGTGCAGATCGGAGCCGCAGATACAGGTCGAGGTGATCCGGACGACGACGTCGGTGGGCTGCTCGATCTTCGGATCCTCGACGTCCTCGACCTGCAGGTCGTATGGCCCCTGGAATACGACTGCCTTCATGCCGCGCCTCCGTTGCTCGTCGTTCGCTCCAGTCGGCCCTGTGTCCGGGGCGGGCGCTTCTCAAACTGACGTCGCCGAGGGCCGAAAGGGCCGCGGCCAGACCGGCCGCCCGCGCTCGCGACCCGCCGACTCAGACGCGCGCGAGACCAGCCTCGCGACAGCCCTGCTCGAGCGCCTCGAGCCCGAAGCCTTCCACGGGACCGAGCGCCCCGGCGCCCTCGAGCCCGCGCTCGGCGGCGCGCTCGGCGGCCCAGGCCAGGATCGCCGCGGTGAACGCGTAGGGGTTCTGGCCGTCGAGGCGGACCTCGGCTAGCCGGCGCCCGGTGGCGTCGCGAGCGACGGCGACGATGTGCGAGCCGGTCCGAGCGCGGGATGCGGCGTCTGGACCGCCGCTCGAGCCGCCGGGGACGCGGGCCGTGAGAGCCCGCAGGGCGGGGCCGGCGACGGGTGCCCGTGCGACCGCGTCGGTGGGGATGGACAGGCCCTGGAGCACCCGCGAGAGCGGACCCGCCCAGCCGAGGTAGACGCCGACCTCCCGCAGGGCGGGCTCGAGACGCGGCAGCGCGAAGTGCTCGGAGGCCCCGACCGAGATCGCCGAGGCTTCCCTGCCGCGCAGCTCGAAGCTCTGCACGTGCCGGCCGTTGGGCTCGGCGACGAGGTGCCCGTCGCGAAAGGCGAAGCCGGGCTCCGCCATCGCCCCCGCCAGCGAGGCGAGCGTGCCGCCGCTCCACGCTCCGATCGCCGCCCGACCGGTGACGAAGTAGCCGATGTCGACCAGCGCCGCCGGCCGGTCCGCCTCGCGCAGGGCGAGGGCGCCCGCGAGGTTGCCGGGCACGTAGTCGTACCCGAACGCGGTTAGCAGACCGCACCCCGCCCGCTCGGCGGCGGGGCCGAAGCGCTCGAACACCCGGCGCACGAAGCCGGGCTCACCCGCCGAGTCGATGTAGGTCGCCCGCGCGGCGAGCGCGGCCTGGAGCGCCGGCTCACCGAAGCGCGCGAATGGCCCGACCGTCGTGACCAGGACGTCGCCTCGCTCGAGCAGTGCTGAGATCGACTCCGGGCGCGCGCTGTCGGCCACCGCGACCTCCAGCGAATGGTCGAGCTCGGCGGCCAGCGACTCGAGCTTCTCGGCGCTGCGCGCGGCGAGCACGGGTCTCAACCCGCGCGCGAGCAGGGCCTCGGCGGTCAGGCGGCCGGTGTAGCCGGTGGCGCCGAAGAGGACGATGCGGCCGGGCACGGGCGGCAGTGTATGAGGCCTGCGGCGGGCGGTTCCCGGAAGAGGTCGGCGTCGCCGCGCTGGTGAGTCTGCAATGCCCGGGGCGGGACTCGAACCCGCACGCCCTTAAGGGGCAGGGCATTTTGAGTGCCCGGCGTCTGCCATTCCGCCACCCGGGCGGGCTTGGAGAAGCCTACTCGGCCAGGAGTCCCGTTCCTCCTCAGGTGTCTCCCGTCCGCGTGCTTGACCCGCCGACCGCCCTAGTCGAACCCGTCGGCGAGCCCCCATCTGGGTCTCCTCCTCGGTCACTCGACCTCCACGTTCCACGCCTAGTTGAAGCCGCACATGGCGAAGGCGACGAGAGGTGCGGATGGAGGGACTCGAACCCCCAAGGGACGAAGCCCACCGCGTCCTAAGCGCGGCGCGTCTGCCAGTTCCGCCACATCCGCAGGCGGCTTCCGATTGTAGGGGGCACCCACGGCCCCTAGAATCGGAGATCGAGGGGCACTGGCCAAACTGGCTAAGGCACCGGTCTCCAAAACCGGCGATTCCAGGTTCGAGTCCTGGGTGCCCCGCTCACCCGAAACCACGCAAGAGAGCCTTAAGCCCTGTACTGAGGCCTTTCTCTCGCCCGCCTCTCAGCGGCCCGCTCGCCCCGGTCGTCCGCTAAACGCGACGTGCGGGGACTTCTGACGCCAAGCCGCTGATCAGCCGCCAGGTCGTGATCGACCTGATCGCCGCGACCACGACCCGCACCGGCCTCGAGGTCTACGCCCACCTCGACGAGAACATGGAAGGGGGACGATCGTGGATAACGACCCCACCCCGCGGGTCGGTCAGCGACGTCAGCCTGGCCGAGGGTGACGGCGGCGGGCCCCGACTTCCGCAGTTAGCAGGCACACGGAGGCGGATATCGGCCGAGATTCTGGCTCTCCAAGAGCCAAATCTGCCTACACGAGGTCCCGAAACCGTGGGCACACGCTTTCGCCGCTTCAGTCCGGTGTCACTGGTAGGAAGTGCTTTGTCAGTGGGCATCGCGCCCCCCACCGGGCGCCAGACGCAGTGCCGGCTCGAACCGCCGGACGCGATCACAGCCGCTCTGGCCAGCCTGGGGGCCGAACAGCGTGGACACACGCGTGCGGATCGTTACAAGGTGCCCGACTTCGCTCTGCAAACGGCGATCCGCGGGCTCACGAGCGCTTCGTGTGCCCATCAACTGCGGAAGTCGGGCGGGCGCA
>JACCUC010000248.1 GCA_013812065.1 Thermoleophilaceae bacterium
ACCGTGACCTCGCGGTAGGAGCTGCTGAGCACCTCCGCCACGTCATCGGGCAGCTCGAGTCGCTCAGCCGCCTCGCGGAAGTGGTGCTGAACGATGTCGTAGTTGGAGATCTCCGCTCGCTGGGGGCGCTCGCGGTTCTCAGACCCCTCTGCTCGCGCGTTGGGGTGGAGGCGCTCCGTCTCATCAGCCGTCGCCTGGTCGGCCATGTCTCTCCTCGCGTGTGGGGGTTCGGCCTCCCCGTGCCCGGGCGGATCGTCGCATACGCCCGCTCGGCAGCCGCGGCTCGGCGGTAGCCTTTCCGAGGAGGGGCCTTAGCTCAGTTGGGAGAGCGCCTGCTTTGCAAGCAGGAGGTCGCCGGTTCGATCCCGGCAGGCTCCACTCTCTACCCTTTCGCTGTGGGGTTGGCGGAATCGGCCGCCCCGGCGGTCGCGGCTCGAGATAGGCCGGCATCCGCGTCCTCGCCGCTAGCGCCCGATCGTCGCCCCCGACGAGGGCGTCGAGGCGCGCGTTCGCGGCCTCCTTGCGGTTGCCGACGTGCGTGTAGACGTCGAGCGTGAAGGGCGACGTCGTGTGCCCGATCTGCGCCTTGGTGTAGGCGGGGTCGACGCCGGCCTCCGCCATGAGCGAGGCGTGGGTGTGGCGCAGTGAGTGGGTCACGTCGTCCGGGCATCGCCTCGCGGCCGGCGTCTGCGAGCGCTTCCGCTCGCGCGTTGGGCGCAGGACGCCCGCGCGGACGGCGTTGCGGTCTGCCGCGTGCCCCGTACCGTCGCAGCTTCGAGCTCCTGTTTGCGGGGCCCCGCCTCACTGAGCGTTAGGGTTGGTCGGGGTGCTGCTCGACACAGACACGATATTGCTCGGAGAGAACCTCGATCTCCTCCCAAAGTTCGCCGATGAGAGCTTTCAGCTCGTGTACATCGATCCCCCGTTCAACACGGGAAAGGAGCAGCATCGGAGGACGCTCGAGACAATACGCGCTGGGAAGGGCGATCGGACAGGCTTCGGGGGCCACCGCTACGCGACCAGACTTCTAGCCGAGTCCTCCTATGGAGATGCGTACGAGGACTACTTGGCTTTTCTCGGGCCACGACTTTCCCACGCACGCCGCCTGCTTGGGCGTCGCGGAACCCTTTATTTCCACATCGATTATCGAGAGGCGCATTACTGCAAGCTGCTGCTAGACGATATCTTTGGTCGCGATGCCTTTCTCAACGAAATCATTTGGGCCTACGACTACGGTGCGCGGTCGAAGCGAAGGTGGCCCGCGAAGCACGACACGATCCTCGTCTACGTAAGGGATCCCGAGCGCTACTATTTCGACGCCGAAGCGGTCGACCGTGAGCCTTACATGGCCCCAGGCCTCGTGACGGCGGAGAAGGCGGCACGAGGCAAGCTTCCGACAGACGTCTGGTGGCACACTATCGTCCCGACGAATGGGCGGGAGAAGACGGGCTATCCGACGCAGAAGCCGGAAGGCATCCTACAGCGGATGGTTCTCGCCTCGACCCGTCCCGGAGATTGGTGTCTGGATTTCTTCGCCGGGAGCGGCACGCTAGGTGCAGTAGCAGCTAAGACGAACCGCCACTACGTCTTGATCGACTCGAGTCCGCAGGCGTATCGAATTATGACCGAGCGTCTTCGCGGGCCAGCACGCGCGAAAGTGGCTTCCGACGCGGACCCCGATGTCACAACCCTCTTCTAAGCCTGACGGATTTCGGATCGTCGACTTGAGGAAGCTTGAGGTGGCCGAAGCCGCCCGCCTTGCCGCGGCGACCCATGGCCGCTATCGGATTGTTCAGGGTCACTACCGCAACCTGCCCCGTAGCCACCTACTCGGCAAGCTGGGTGAGTTTGGAGCCGAGAAGTGGCTTCGCTCGGCAGAACTCAGCGTCGATGCGGCGTATCGGGACCCGGCCAGGGAGGGAGGGCCAGACGTACTCGTCCGCGGACATGGCCTGGAGGTGAAGAGCTGGCGACCCGATACCTGGTCTGAATGGGGCCGATGCGTGACGCCCGCACAGCTCCCATCGATTCAGCGGAAATCGGAGGCGATCCTATGGTGCGTTGTTGAGGAAGCCGATGAGTGGGCGCGGATCGAGCTCAAAGGTTGGTCGACGCCTCAGGACGTCGCGGCGACCGAGATTCGCCCGACCGGCCCGAGCTATAAGCCGATCATGAACCATCAAGTCGCTCTTGATGCCCTTCGCGACCTCCGAGATCTGCTTGACCGCTTGCAGGCCTGACGGCTTACGCGATCAGCTGAAGCGCCTCGAGAAAGTCTTCGTAGCCATGCCGCATGCCGGAGAACGGGTCGCTTTCTATACGCGAAGGCAAAAACCACTTCGTATCGCTCATCGCATGCTGAACGGTGACGCAGCCAGCATCCATTAGCTCGCCGAGCGATTGAGCGGGCACCAGCCAGTAGATAAGCCCATGCGGGCGAGCGGAGATGCACACCAGATAGTCGTACTTGAGGGTCCCGTTAGGAAGACGGGGGTCCCGCACCTGCTGGAACCTGGGCGGGTCTTCGGTGGAGAACTTGACCTCGCAGCGAGCACGGCCGACCTGTCGGTCGTACGCCACCGACTCGGCTCTCTCCGTCGGGAGACCGGCCTGGACCGCGTAGCGATCCAACAGGAGTTCGCCTAGCTTCCCTCGTGTACGGGGAGCCAGCATCAATACGAAGCTCAGAGGGTTGTCGGGCGGCCACTCAGCGATTTGTCGAAGTGTCCCTCGGAGATCGCCCAGAGCCTCAACCTCTCCGTCGGCGAACTCCGCGTCGCCGGCGTCATCCACCCTGGGAGGCTTCGACGGCGCGTCAGCGGGTCCTGCTTAGAAGGCGCAGTGCCTCGAGACGAGGACCGCTGGAGCGCGCGGGCTCGAACTGTGCAAGCAGGAGATCGCCGGTTCGATCCCGGCAGGCTCCATCGGGCGGGTTCGGGTCTGATGAGGCGACGGGGCACGCGACGACCTGCTCGCCGCAGGTCTTGCCGCGAGCATTACGCCCGCGCCTCCCCAAGCACCGGCCGCCGCCCCGCAACCTCGCGCCGGCGCACGTAGCACCACCACGTCATCGCGGCACACACGAGATAGAACCCGATGAAGGCATAGAGCGCCGCCTGCGGTCCGCCGGTCGCCGCGCGAGAGAGGTTGAAGCCCTGCGGGATCAGGAAGCCGCCGTAGGCGCCGATCGCCGAGCTCACGCCGAGCACGGCGGCGCCCTCGCGCTTGCCGATCCGCGTCGCCTGCTCGGGATCCTCGCCGTGGCGGCGTAGAGCCTCGGCGCGAAAGATCACCGGGATCATGCGGAAGGTCGAGCCGTTGCCGATCCCCGTGGTCACGAAGAGGACCATGAACATCCCGAGGAAGGCGGCGAACGCCCACGGCTCGGTCTTGTTCTCGAGGCAGAAGATGATCCCGAGCGCAGCGAGGATCATCACCCCGAAGTTCCACAGCGTCACGCGGGCGCCGCCGATCCGGTCGGATAGGAGCCCCCCGAGCGGCCGCGCCAGCGAGCCCACGAGCGCACCGAGGAAGGCGAGCTTCAGCCCCGCGTCCGGGAAGTTGAGCGTGAGCAGGATCGGCAGCGCGCCCGAGTACCCGATGAACGAGCCGAACGTGCCGATGTAGAGCACGGACATGATCCACGTATGGCGGTGGCGCGCGACGCTCAGCTGCTCCCGAAACTCCGAGGTCGAGACCTTGAGGTTGTTCATGAAGAACCAGGCGCAGCCCGCGGCGAGCAGGATCAGCGGGATCCAGACGAGTCCGGCGTTCACCAGGAACGGGCCTCCACCCGTCTGACCGCCGATGATCGCCACGGTGATCACGAGCGGCACGAAGGCCTGGACCACCGCCACGCCGATGTTGCCACCCGCGGCGTTGAGTCCCAGCGGGAAGCCCTTCCGCTCGTCCGGGTAGAAGTACGAGATGTTGACCATGCTCGAGGCGAAGTTGCCGCCGCCGAAGCCGGCCGTCGCCGCGGCGAGCAGCATCAGGCCGTAGGGCGTGCTGGGGTCGCCGACCATGACGACCAGCAGGACGACCGGGATGAGCAGGAGCAGCGCGCTGACCACCGTCCAGTTGCGACCGCCGAAGCGCGCCACCGCGAAGGTGTAGGGAAAGCGCAGCGTCGCGCCGACCAGAGCCGGCACCGAGACCAGCCAGAAGAGCTGGCCGACGCTGTAGTCGAACCCAGCCTTGTTGAGGTTCGCGGCGACGATGCTCCAGAGAAGCCACACCGAGAAGCCGAGGAACTCTGCGAAGATCGAGAAGGCGAGGTTGCGCCGGGCGATCTTCTCCCCGCGCTCGCGCCAGAAGGCCTCGTCGTCGGGTCTCCAATCGGTTATCCAGCTGCTCACGCGAGTCCGTCTCCTTGAGTCGACGATGGTCGGCGCTCAGGCTAGGAGAGCGGAGTGTCCGCGCCGTGACGGTCCGGGCACCGTTGTGTCACGCGCTGGTTTCGGGCGTGTGTCGCCCCGGCTCAGCGCTCGAAGCGGTAGCCCACGCTGCGGATGGTCACGAGCCGGGCCGCGTGCTTCTCGCCGAGCTTGGCGCGCACCCGGCGCACGTGCACGTCGACGGTGCGCGCGCCGCCGTAGTAGTCGTAGCCCCAGACCGCGTTCAGCAGGGATTCGCGCGGGAAGACGCGGTTGGGGTTGGTCATCATGAACTTGAGCAGCTCGTACTCCATGTAGGTGAAGTCGATCGGCTGTCCGTCGATCGACGCCTGGTAGGTGGCGAGGTTGAGCTCGAGCGAGCCGGCGCTCACCACATCCGCGACCTCGATCCCGTTCGCCCCGCGACGTGCCCGGGCCACTCGGACCTCGAGCTCGGCAGGTGAGAAGGGCCGTACGAGCAGCTCGTGGGCCTCGAACAGCGGTTGGCTGGCTTGGAGGCCGCGCGCGTCGACCGTGAAGATGACGGGGACGTCGGCCAGGTCGTGGCGCCGGCACGCGCGCTGCCAGACCTCGAGCGGGGCAGCCTCGCCCGCGGCGCCGACGAGGACGGCCAGCCCGGGACGGCGGCCCGGCTCGTCCCCCGCGCCCGGCTCGGGCGCGCGGTAGGGCTTGTAGCCGAGGCGGGCGAGCTCGCGGCCCATCTCCGAGCCCGACTCCTCGTCGGCGGCGTAGACCCAGACGTCGGCCATCACAGCGCCCGCAGCAGTCGCTCGCGCTCGAACTCGGTGACCTGCGCCTGGTGGGCCTCCCACTCCGCCTGGCGCGAGCGCACGTAGAGGTCGCGCAGCTCCCCGCCGAACGCTTCGCGGGCGAGCTCGGAGGAGGCGAGCAGGTCGGTCGCCTCGCGTAGGTCGCGCGGGAGCCGTGGAAGCGCGTCGACGGCGCCGTTCGTCGTCTCGGGCGGGGGCTCTAGCTCCTGCTCGAGACCACGCAGCCCCGCCGCTAAGACCAGCGTGAGTGCGAGGTACGAGTTGCATGCGGGATCCGGCGAGCGGAGCTCGATCCGCGCCGCGGCCTCCTTGCCCGGCCGGTTCGACGGCACGCGCACGAGGCCGCCGTCGCCCGCGCGCGTCCAGGACACCGTTCTGGGGGCCTCGAAGCCCGAGCACAGGCGCTTGTACGAGTTGACCCAGCCGTTGGTGACCGCGGTCAGCTCGCCTGCGTGGGCGAGGACGCCCGCGAGGAAACGGCGCCCGGTATCCGACAGCGACTCACCCCCTTCGCTGCCGTCGTAGAAGGCGTTTCGGCCGTCCCGGAAGAGCGACAGGTGCAGGTGCATCCCTGACCCCGCCTGATCCTGGAGCGGCTTCGGCATGAAGCTCGCGAAGACCCCGAGCTCGCGAGCGACCTCGCGCACCGCCAGGCGGAAGGTGGTGATGGCGTCGGCCATCGACAGGGCGTCGGTGTGGGCGAGATCGATCTCGTGCTGGGAGGGGGCGACCTCGTGGTGGGAGGCCTTGACCGGGATCGACATCTGCTCGAGGTGCTCGAGCGTGCGGCGGCGGAAGTCGCTCGAGACGTCGAGCGTGGTGAGGTCGAAGTAGGCGCCCTCGTCGAGCGGGCGGGGCGAGCCTTCGTCGGTCGCCGCGAACAGGAAGAACTCGATCTCCGGGCCGACCTGGAAGGTGAAGCCGAGCTCCGCGGCACGCTCGAGCGCCCGGCGCAGGGCGTACCGCGGGTCAGTGGGGAAGGGCTCGCCGCCGGGGAGGCGGACGTCGCAGAACATCCGGGCGACGAGCGACTCCGGCCGCCAGGGCAGGACCTGGAAGCTGCGCGGGTCGGGGTAGGCGATCGCGTCTCGCTCGCTGCGCCGGGCGCCGCCCTCGAGCGAGGAGCCGTCGATCCCCACGCCCTCCTCGAGCCCCTCCTCGAGCTCCGAGACCGGGATCGCGAAGCTCTTGAGCAGGCCGGCCACGTCGACGAACCAGAGCCGCACGAAGCGCACCCCACGCTCGCGCACGGTGCGCATGACGTAGTCATGGTCGGGCTCGGTGATCGCCATCGCCGTCGACAGTAGGCGGGGCGGAGCCCTTCCACCATCTCCCCGTGTCCAAAAGAGCGCGGACCGGCTTAGCCCGGCGACGAAGTGCTCACACGACGTTCATCGAGCGTTCACGAGCCGTGCACCACGCGGAAATCTGCGGCCCCCAGGATCGTCGGGGTGCCCCAGAGCCAGCTTCCCGCCCTCGGCGCTCCCTCCGCCGCCGGGGGGGCTGTTCGAACCGTCTGCCCCTACTGCGGGGTCGGCTGCGGGCTGCTCGTGCGCACCGAGCACGGCCGCGTCACCGCGATCGAGGGCGATCCCGAGTACCCGGTCAACCGGGGGCGGACTTGCCGCAAGCCGCTCGAGCTCTCCTCCGCGGTCCACGCCCGCGACCGCGCGACCCACCCGCTGTGGCGCGACCGGCGCGGCGCGCGCTTTCGGACCGCCTCCTGGGACGACGCGATCGGCACGGTCGCCGCCCGCCTGCGGGCGATCATCGACGAGCACGGCCCCGAGGCGATCGCCTTCTACATCTCCGGGCAGCTCCTGACCGAGGACTACTACGCGGTCAACAAGCTCGCCAAGGGCTTCCTCGGCACCAACAACGTCGACTCGAACTCGCGCCTGTGCATGTCGTCGGCGGTCGCGGGCTACAACGGCGCCTTCGGCTCGGACGGCCCACCGCCCTCCTACGCCGACATCGACGCCGCCGACTGCATGCTCCTGCTCGGCACCAACACCGCGGCGTGCCACCCGATCGTCTGGTCGCGCATTCGCGACCGCCAGGCCGAGGGGGCGTTCGTTATCTACGCCGACCCCCGGCGCACGCAGACCGCCGAGGCGAGCGACCTTCACCTGCCCGTCCGCCCCGGCACCGACCTCGCGCTCCTCAACGCCATGCTCTGCGTGCTCGACGACGAGGGGCTTACCGACCCCGACTTCATCGCCCGCCACACGAGCGGCTGGGAGGAGACGCTCGCGGCCGCACGTGAATGGCCGCCCGAGCGCGCGGAGGAGGTGTGCGGCGTCCCCGCCGCCGACATCGCGGCCGCGGCCCGGCGCTTCGGCGCGGGGCGGTCGCTCGCGCTGTGGTCGATGGGGGCCAACCAGTCGACGGTCGGCACGCACAAGAACCGCGCGCTGATCAACCTGTGCCTGGCCAGCGGCCAGATCGGCAAGCCCGGGGCGGGGCCGCTGTCGCTGACCGGCCAGCCGAACGCCATGGGCGGCCGCGAGACCGGTGGGCTCTGCGGGCTCCTGCCGGGCTACCGGAAGGTCGACTCCGCCGAGGATCGTGCGGCCGTGGAGGAGCACTGGGGCGTTCCGGGCGGGATCTCGCCGGAGCCGGGGCTGCCCGCGGTCGACCTGTTCGACGCGCTCGAGGCCGGCCGGATCAAGGCGGTGTGGGTGGTGGCCACGAACCCCGCGGTCTCGATGCCGGACGCCGCGCGCGCCCGCGCGGCGCTCGAGCGGGCGGAGCTCGTCGTGGTCCAGGACGCCTATCACCCGACCGAGACCTCGGCGCTCGCTCACGCGGTGCTGCCCGCCGCCGCCTGGCCCGAGAAGGCGGGGACGATGACGAACTCGGAGCGCAGGGTGGCGCCGATGCGTGCCGCCCTCGAGCCGCCGGGCGAGGCGCTCCCCGACTGGCGCATCTTCGCCCGGCTCGCCGCCGAGCTCGGGTGGGCCGAGCAGTTCGCCTGGCCGGACGCCGCCGCGGTGTTCGACGAGCTCGCCGCGCTCACGGCCGGGCGAGTGTGCGACATGAGCGGGGTTGACCGGGCGCTGCTCGAGCAGGAGGGAAGCGTGCGGTGGCCCTATCCCGCCGACGGCGATCAGGCATCGGAGCGCCTGTATCCCGACCATCGCTACCCGACTCCCGACGGCCGGGCTCGCTTCGAGCCGACGCCCCACCGGGCTCCCGCCGAGCGCGCCGGTGGCGACTACCCGCTGGTCCTGACCACCGGCCGGGTGGCCAACCACTGGCACACGCTCACCCGCACCGGGAAGTCGGCGGCGCTGGCCGCGAGCGATCCCGAGCCCTTCGTCGAGGTCCACCCGCTCGATGCCGACGCGGCGGGCATCGAGGACGGCGAGCCGGCGCGGATCGTGTCCCGGCGGGGCCAGGCCACGGCTCGTGCGCGGGTCGGCGACTCGGTTCCCCGCGGCGTCGTGTTCTCGCCCTTCCACTGGGGTGCGCTGCACGCGCCCCCGGGCGCGGGCGCCGTAAACGCCACTACGCACGGCGCCGCCGACCCGGTCTCCCACCAGCCCGAGCTCAAGGCCGCCGCCGTCCGCCTCGAGCCCGCCGCCGGAGGTCCGACCGATCTCGAGGCACGCGTCAGGGGCCCTGCACGCGCGCCGAGCTGCCCCGCCCCGGCAGCGGCGCGTAACGGCAACGGTGCGTCGGCGGCCCGCAACGACTCGCCCCAGTCGCCCGCCCGCCCGCGGGTCGTCGTCGTCGGCAGCGGCATGGCCGGCCTGCGCACCGCCGAGGAGATCGTCACGCGGGCGCCGGGCCACCCGCGCGTGACCATGCTCGGAGAGGAGCCGTCGCCGACCTACAACCGCATCCTGCTCTCGAAGGTCTTGGCGCGCAGCGCGGAGCTGGCCGACATCGAGCTCAAGCCGGAATCCTGGTACGCCGAGTTCGAGATCGACCTCCGCGCCGGCGTGCGCGGAGTAGAGGCCGACATCGAGCGTCGCCGGGTGGTCGATTCCGAGGGGGTCGAGCACCCCTACGACGCGCTCGTACTCGCGACGGGCTCGCGGCCGTTCGTGCCGCCGATCGGAGGCGCCGACCAGCAGCACGTGTTCTCCTTCCGAACCACCGAGGACGCGCTCGCCATCGCCGCCGCGGCCGAGCACGCCGGGCGTGCGGTCGTGGTCGGAGGCGGCCTTCTCGGCCTCGAGGCCGCGGCCGGCCTGCTGCGGCGCGGCGTCGAGGTCACCGTGGTCGAGTTCTCCGATCGCCTGATGGCCCAGCAGCTCGACCACGGCGGGGCGGCCATGCTCCGCCGCGAGCTCGAGGCGTTGGGCCTGCGCGCGCTCCCGGGGCGCTCGGTCACCAAGATCCTCCCGAAGGGCGTCGTCCTCAACGGTGCCGAGCACCTGCCGGCCGACATCGTGGTGATCGCTGCGGGGGTGCGGCCGGAGATCTCGCTCGCGAAGGAGGCGGGGCTCGAGATCCGCCGCGGCATCCTCGTCGACGACGAGCTGCGGACGAGCGCGCCCGGCGTGTGGGCGGTTGGCGAGTGCGCCGAGCACCGCGGCACGGTCTACGGCCTGTGGGCGCCGCTGGCCGAGCAGGCGCGCGCTGCCGGCGCGAGCGTGCTCGGCGAGCCGGCGGGCTTCGCCGGTGCGACCGTCGCGACCACCCTCAAGATCGCGGGAGTGGAGCTCTTCGTGGGCGGTGCCAAGGAGCCCGGTGACGACGGCGAGGAGGTCGTGCTCTCCGACACGCGGCGGAGCATCTACCGCAAGCTCGTCGTCGAGGGCGACCGGCTCACGGGCGCGATCGTGGTCAACGAGCCCGGGGTAGCGCGGCGGGTCGTCGAGCTGCTGCGAACCGGCGATCCGCTGCAGCCGGCGCTCCTCGAGCCCGGCGGCGAGGGCGACGCCGAAGACGCCGAAGATCCCGACGCCATCGTCTGCTCGTGCAACCGGGTGACGCGGGGCGAGCTCGAGGACGCGATTGCCTCCGAAGGGATCGAGTCGGTGGCCGAGGCCGCCGAGGCGACGAAGGCGACGACCGGGTGCGGATCGTGCACCGGCGAGGTCGAGCATCTGATCGCAAACGCTTCATCGGCCGGAAACACGGACGTCAAGGAACTGAAACTCGAGGGTGCGAAGGTCGAGGCGTGAGCACGAACGGGCACCACTTCGGCGCGAACGGCAACGGCGGGCGAGCTGCCAACGACCGCTCGCCCGCGCCGAAACGCGTCGTCATCGTCGGCGGCGGCATCGCCGGCCAGAGCCTGTGCGAGCGTCTACGCGAGCGCGATTCCGACGTCCAGGTCACGCTGGTGTGCGCCGAGCCGCACCTTCCTTATGACCGCGTCCACCTCTCCGACCTGCTCTCGGACGAGGAGCCGAGCGGGCCGCTCGGGGAGCTCCAGCTGCGGCCCGACGAGTGGTACGACGACAACGGGGTCGAAGTGCTGGTGGATACGAAGGTCGAGCGGATCGACCTCCCGGGCCACGAGCTCGAGCTGTCGAACGGGGACACGGTCGCCTACGACAAGCTCGCTCTCGCGATCGGCTCGCAGCCGCTCATGCCGCCGATTCCCGGCATCGAGCTCGAGGGTGTCTACGCCTACCGCGGCCCGACGGACACGGCCGCCATCCGGGCGGCGGCCGCCGAGGCCACCCACGCCGCGGTCATCGGTGGCGGGCTGCTCGGGCTCGAGGCGGCGCGCGGCGTCCAGGCCCAGGGCTGTCCGGTCACCGTGGTCCACCTCATGGACCGGCTCATGGAGCGCCAGCTCGACGCGGGCGCGGCGAGCATGCTCCTGCCCGCCATGGAGGAGCTCGACATGGAGGTCTCGCTCGAGCGCCAGACCGAGGAGATCCTCGCCGACGACGATGGGCACGTGCGAGGACTGCGGTTCTCCGACGGGGAGGAGCTCGCGGCCGACCTCGTCGCCGTCTCGATCGGCATCCGTCCCGAGAAGGAGCTGGCCGAGCACGCCGGCATCGACTGCAACCGCGGCATCATCGTCGACGACCGTCTGTGCACCTCGGAGCCCGACGTGGTCGCGCTCGGCGAGTGCGCCGAGCACCGCGGCGTGGTCTACGGCATCGTGGCGCCGATCTACGAGCACGCCAAGGTCGCCGCCGACACGCTGCTCGAGCGCGACGGCGACGAGTACCGCGGCTCGCTGCCGTGGGCCAAGCTCAAGGTGGCCGAGGTCGACCTCGTCTCGATCGGCGACGTCGAGGGCGACGGCGGAGCCACGAGCGCCCTGGCCGAGCGGCGCGAGTACCGCAAGATCGCCATGCGCGACGGCAGGATGGTCGGGGCGATCCTGCTCGGAGACACCCGCGGCACCGAGGCCCTGCTCGAGGCCGTCCGCTCCGGAGAGCGGGTCGACGACCCGCTCGCCCGTCTGGCCGAGGCCGCCGAGGCCGGCCCCGAGGAGCTGCCCGACGAAGCCCAGGTGTGCGACTGCAACGGCGTCTGCAAGGGCGACATCGTGCGCGCGGTGACCGAGGACGGCATGAGCTCGAAGCAGGAGGTCATGAGCGTGACCCGCGCCGGCACCGGCTGCGGCTCGTGCAAGCCGCTCGTAGCCGACATCGTCGCCATAGCCGGCGGCAGCGACGAGCCCGCCTACCTGTGCCCGTGCCGCAAGCAGACCCGCGAGTTCGTCGCCGAGCAGATCATGAGCAACGGCCACGACGCCGTAAGCGAGGTTTCGGAGGCGTGCGGCACCGGCCGCGAGTGTGGCCTCTGCAAGCCCGCGCTCGCGTATCTGGTCTCCCAGATCAACGACAACCGCCACCGCGAGGAGCGCTCGGCCCGCCACATCAACGACCGGGTCCACGCCAACATCCAGAACGACGGCACGTTCTCGGTCGTGCCGCGCATGCGCGGCGGAGTCACGAACTCCGACCAGCTGCGCCGCATCGCGGACGCGGCCGACAAGTACGACGTCGGCATGATCAAGGTCACGGGCGGCCAGCGCATCGACCTGCTCGGGGTCAAGAAGGACGACCTGCCCGCGATCTGGGAGGACATCGGCATGCCCTCGGGGCACGCCTACGGCAAGGCCGTGCGGCAGGTCAAGAGCTGCGTCGGCACTGACTTCTGCCGCTTCGGCCTCGGCGACTCGATAAAGCTCGGTGTCGAGCTCGAGGGCGAGTGGGAAGGGCTCCATACCCCCGCCAAGGTCAAGTCGGGGGTCTCTGGGTGCCCGCGCAACTGCGCCGAGGCGACGGTCAAGGACATCGGCGTCGTGGCCATCGAGGGCGGGTGGCAGGTCTACGTCGGGGGAGCCGCCGGCGGATCGGTGCGCAAGGGCGACGTGATCGCGACGGTCGAGACCGCCGAGGAGTCCAAGCGGGTGGCGACCGCCTTCCTCCAGTACTACCGCGAGCACGCGAGCTTCAAGGAGCGCACCTACGACTTCGTCCCGCGCGTCGGCCTCGAGGAGCTCCAGGAGCAGGTCCTAGACGAGGACAACCAGGCCACCCTGCTCGAGCGCTTCCGCCTGGCCAAGACCGCGGCCGCCGCTCGCGACCCGTGGCTCGAGCGCCGCGACCCCTACCACGAGCGGCAGTTCACCGACCTCGACTCGATCCAGCTGCCCCAGGCGGGGGGAAACGGCGCGAACGGCCACGGCGACGAGCCTGGCGATAGCGAGTCGGTTGCCGAGGAGCGCGAGCTCGAGCTCGTCGGCCCGCCGCCGGAGGGTGAGCGGTGACCGAGACGATCTCCATCGAGGGCGTGCGCGTGTGCGCCGCCGAGGACGTGCCGCTCGGCGAGGGCCGCACCGTGATCGTGGCCGGTCGACCGCTAGCGGTCTTCCGCACCGACGACGGGTTCTTCGCCCTCGACAACACCTGCACCCATATGGGTGGGCCGCTCGCGGACGGCATCGTCGCCGACGAGACCGTCGCCTGCCCGCTTCACGATCGCCGCTTCGAGCTGGCGACCGGGCGTGCGGTCGGCCACGAGTGCGGCGGGGTGGCGGCCTATCCCGTCGAGGGGCGCGACGGCGAGATCTTCGTGACGATGCCTCTGCTGGAAGGCGCGGCTTCCGACGAATCCCGGCTCGCGACCGGCGCCGCAGAGGTCGAGCCCGCCGAGGTTACGCCGACGGACGGCGAGAGCCCGGCCGGTAACACGGGCTGATGCGCTCGCAGCCCCGCTTCCTCCAGGGCGCGTTCCGGTTCACCGGCGCCGGACTCGACAGCCCCGGCAGGCTCGACGGCGCGCTCAGCTACGAGGTCCCCGCCGACCGCCGCGCGCAGCTCGTCTACTTCCGAGGCGGCAACTCGACCGATGAGCTGATCTACGTGCGCCTCCTGCGCGACGGTGAGCCGATGCGGCTGTTCCCGCTCGGCGCGCGCGCCGGCACCCACGTCGCGCTGCGGGTCGTCGAGGACCTCCTGCCGGGCACGGGGATCGAGATCGATGTCGCCGCACCCGAGGGGACGAGCGGCACCGCGATCATCGACGTCGGCCTCGTCGAGAGCTGAGCTCAGCGCGCCGCGGCGCGGCGCTTAGGCCGCGCCCGACCCCGGGCCGCCGTCCGACTTCTGCGGGGCGGGAGTCCCCAGGGTGTGCATCAGGTTCTCGACCTGACGCACGCCCTCGACCTTCTGGGCGGCGGCCGCGAGCTCCCCAATCTCCTTCTCGCTCCCGACCTGCCCGCGCAGCGAGACGACGCCGTTCTCGGCCATGACGTTCACCGCGCCCTTCGAGGCCTGGCGGTCGCGGAAGATTTCGCTCTCGACCTTGCGCGCGAGCGCCGGATCGTTGAGGCGAACCTCGGCGGGAGGGCGGTCCTCCCCGACGCCCGCCTTGTGGGCCACGCCCTCGGCGACTCCCTCGGCGTAGCGAGCCTTGCGCTCGGCCTCCCGCTCGCCTTGCCGCAAAAGCTTCCCGGCCTTGTCGGTGACGACCTTGCGGCGGCGCTTGCCGTTATTGGGGTCGAGGAGGTAGGCGCCGAGTGCGGCCAGAACACCGGTGGTGATGAGTCGCTTGCGCCCGGGGCGTCCGCGGCCGGCCATCCTGACCACCTTGGCGCCGGTCTTGGCACCGCCGCGACCGCCGGTTTTGGCGACCTTGCCCTTGGCCCAGAGCGCGGCCCCGCCCCGAGCGGAGCGTCCGACCGCGCTGGCCCCTCGCCGGGTGGCGCCCGGGTGGCGCGCGACGCGCTTCGCTCCGCCCCAAGCGGCGCGGCTCGTGCGGCCAGGATTGCGCGCAGCGAGCTTGGCGGCGCGGCGCTTGGGCTTCAGGGCGCTTGACTTGCCCATGGTCGTGGTCCTCCTTGCAGACGGTGGGGCGGTGCGGTGGGGACGCGGCCGAGCGGCGCGGCCCGTGTACCTGGCGAAGGTGTGCCTACCCGCGAGGCGGGGGACCTAACCCGGCAGAAGCCCCACTGGGCCTCAGCCTCTGGCCCGCGCGCGACCGCGGACCGCTCGGAAGGCGCTATCGAAGATGCGCTTGGCCTGGCCTCCCGTGTCGGGTGAGTCGAGCAGCACCACCCCGAGCGTCCGCCCGCGCCGGCGCACGACGCCGACGTACGTGCGTCCAGCGCGCTCGGTGTAGCCGGTCTTGAGCCCGATCGTGCCCTTGTAGCGCAGCCGCAGCAGCGGGTTCGTGCTGTTGAGGAAAAGCTTGCCCCCCGCGATCGGGAACCGGATCGCGGCTTCTCGCTTGCGGGCCACGCGCGCGATGCGCGGCTCCTCGAGCGCCAGACGGGTCAGCGCCGCGACGTCGGCGGCGCACGAGCGATCGCTGCCCTCGAGGCCGTAGGCCGAGCGAAAGTGCGTACAGCGCAGGCCGAGCTTGGCGGCGCGGCGGTTCATGAGCTCGACGAAGGCCCGCTCCGATCCCGCGATGTGATCGGCGAGCGCGATCGCCGCATCGTTGCCCGACACGAGCAGCATGCCGTGCAGCAGCGCCTCGACCGGCACGGGCCGTCCGCGGGGAAGGACGCCGACTCCAGAGCCCGAGTAGCGCAGCGCGGCCTTCGTGACCCTGGCCTTCTCGCGCGCCGACGTCCGCTCGACGACGATCAGGGCCGACATGATCTTGGTCAGGCTCGCGATGGGGACGACGTCGCGTGGCCGCCGGCTCCACAGCGCCTCGCCCTTCTCGAGGTCGAACAGCATTCCCGCCCGCGGGGGCTGCTCGAGCCGCGGGCGGACGGAGTCCTCGGGCGGAATGGTGACCGCGGGGCCGAGCGATGCGCGCTGGTCCGGGGGTGGAACCGGAGGAGAGGAGGGCATCCCCGTCGTGACCACCGTTGGGTTGTCGAGCCGCCGCGCGAAATCGCGCCCGGCGTCGACCGCGACGAGGGCGACGCCCACCGCCACGACCAGGAAGACGAGCGAAGCCGCGATCATGCCGACCCGGCGCCGGGAATCCCGGCGCTCCCTTCCTCCGGTCAGCGGGCTCGTCACCACTTTTCCCTCTGACCGAGCGCACGAAGGCCGCCTAAGGCCGCAAGAGCCAGGATCGCCACGAAGGCGAGCGTGAGGATGTAGACGAAGCCGCGACCCATCAGTAGACGGGCAGGCGCTGGCGCTCGATGTAGTCGTCGTGCGGGCGGTCGGCGAACAGCTTGATCAGCGCCAGGCCGAACAAGAAGCCGCCGATGTGTGCGAAGTAGGCGACGCCGCCACCCTGCCCGACGGGTTGGGCGAGCTCCGCCGTCCCGTACAGAAGCTGTATCAAAAACCACAGCCCGAGCACGAGCAGCGCCGGCAGCTCGACGAAGGTGAAGATGATGACGATGAAGATTGCCGTGACCACCCGCGCGCGCGGATAGAGCAGCGCGTAGCCGCCGAGCACCGCCGCAACCGCCCCGCTCGCGCCGATGGTGGGCGCGGGTGAGCTCGGATCGATCACGGTCTGGGCGCCCAGCGCGATCAGGCCGCCGGCGAGGTAGAAGGCGACGAAGCGCACGCGGCCCATCGAGTCCTCGATGTTGTTGCCGAAGATCCACAGGAAGAGCATGTTGCCGAGGATGTGCAACAGACCCCCGTGCATGAACATCGAGGTGAAGAGCGTGATCACGGTCGGCGCCTGGCCCGAGCCTTGACCCTGCCCGCAGGCGATCTCGTTTCCGCGCATGGCGCACTGCGCGCCCGGGTGCGAGATCTCGAACGGGATCGCGCCGAACTCGATCACCCGTGCCTCGTCGATGGAGGCGCCGCCGAGCGAGAGCCGCGCCTCCTGGAACCCGAAGAACATCAGCACGTTCGCGACGATGATCGCCACCGTCAGGTATGGAAAGCGGCGCGTCGGGATGTTGTCCTTGAGAGGAAACACGGACGGCGGGCGAGCCTAGCCGCCGGGGTCGTTGCGGAGGCGAGCGCCGCTAGCGCGCCGCGGCCTGCTCGAGCGTCTGCTCGGCGTGGTAGCTCGAGCGCACGAGCGGCCCGGCGGCGACCGACTCGAAGCCCAGCGCATAGGCCTTGCGCTCGAGCTGTGCGAACTCGTCGGGGTGCCAGTAGCGCACGATCGGCAGGTGGTGCTCGGTCGGGCGCAGGTACTGGCCGACGGTCAGCACCTGGACGTCATGCTCGCGCAGGACCCCGAAGGCCTCGAGGAGCTCCTCCATCGACTCGCCGAGCCCGGTCATGAGCCCGGACTTCGTGACCACCTCGTCGCCGCCCATCTGCTTGGCGTTCGCGAGCACGCGGCACGACCGCAGGAATTTCGAGCCGCGACGAGCCAGCGGGTAGAGCCGCGGAACGGTCTCGACATTGTGGTTGAAGACGTCGGGGCGCTCGGCGATCACGCGCGCCAGCGGCATCTCCTGACCGCGGAAGTCGGGGGTGAGGACCTCGACCTTCGTTCCGGGCGCGAGCTTGCGGATCGAGCGGATCGTCCCCACGAAGGCGCGCGATCCGAGGTCGGGGAGGTCGTCGCGGTCGACGCTCGTGACCACGGCGTGGCGCAGCCCCATCCGCTTGACCGACTGGGCGACGCGCAGGGGCTCGAGCGGGTCGTCGTGCGTCGGCTTACCGGTCTTCACGTTGCAGAAGCCGCAGCGCCGCGTGCACGTGTCGCCGAGGATCATGAAGGTGGCGGTGCCGCGTTGCCAGCACTCGCCGATGTTGGGGCAGGCGGCCTCCTGGCAGACCGTGTTCAGCTCCTGCCCGTCGATCAGGCGCTTGAGCTCGCGGAAGCGCTCGCCGCCGGGAGCGGGGACCTTGAACCACGGCGGCTTGCGCTCGCGGAAGGGACGGACCTCGCCCATGTCGAGTACGCGGGCGCCGCCGGGGTTGGCTCGGGAGCGGGTGGGCGCTCCGGCGGGCGGCTGGGCGGGCGGGGCGCTCACGCGGGTACCGCCAGCGCCGGAGTGTCCGCGCGTGCGACCAGCCGCTCGAGCGACACGAGCCGCTGCCGGCGCCCGAGCTCTTCGGCGAGCCGCCACGCCACCCGGCGGCCAAAGCACCGCATACCGCCGTCGCCGCGGCCGGTCTCGCGCGCGAGCGACGTCATGCGCACCCCGTCGATCCCGCAGGGCACGACCCACTCGAACGGCTGCAGGTCGCAGTCGACGTTGATGGCGAAGCCGTGCGTCGTGACGCCGCGCTGGACGTGCACGCCGATCGAGCCGATCTTGCGTTCCCCGACCCAGACGCCCGTAAGCCCCGCGCGGACCTCGGCGACGACGCCCTCGTCGGCCAGGGCGGCGATCAGCGCGCGTTCGAGCGTGCGTACGTAGTCGAGCACGTCGCGGACCGCCACGATCGGATAGCCGACGAGCTGCCCCGGACCGTGGTAGGTCACCCTCCCGCCGCGATCGCACTCAGCGACCTCGATGCCCTGCGTCCGGTACCACTCCTCGCCCATCGGGAGGTCGCCCGGGCCGGTGCGACGGCCTTTGGTGTACACGGGCGGATGGTCGAGCAGGAGCAGCGTGTCGGCGATTGCGCCGGCCTGACGCGCGGCGCGAAGGCGCTCCTGGAGCGCGACGCTCTCGAGGTAGGGAACGCGGCCGGCGCGGACCGTCCAGAGCTCGCCAAGCGCCGACTCGGAGGCGGGTAGTGCTGGACGGCGCGGAGCGAGCGTGGCAGTCATCGGTTCGGCACCGATGCTACCGCCCCGGCTCGTCCGCGAGACCGATGCAGACGGTAGGCTCGAACTCATGGCTCCCGACGTGCGGGTGTGGGTACGCCGGCTGCGCTGGCGCCTGCGGGGCGGCACACAGTGGCCGACCTTCGCGATCGTGACTGTGGGCGACGGGCTGCTCTTTCACTACCTCCCGCCGCTGACCACCGGCGTCGAGGTGATACCGGGAATCATCATCGCCACCTTCGCCAACCTGTTCCTGGTGGGCGCGGTCGCTCCCTGGCTCGCGCGGCGGATCGGCGCGCGCCAAGCCGCAGCGGCGGGGCCCGAGCCCGCCTCGGCGAACGGCGCCGCCGCCACCGCGCCGACCCAGCCTCCCCACGAGGTCCTACTCGACCGAGCGGCCACCGGCCTGCTCCTCGCCGGGGTCGCGGGCCTGCTCGCGGCCGGGCTGGCCTCGCAGCCGCTGATCGTCTCCGAGACCGAGGCGACCGAGCTCAACGCCGAGACGGTGCGCGGCTGGGTGCTCGCGCACGGGACGCCCGAGCAGCGGCGCAACATCGACACCGCGAACACCATCCGGCTCTCCGACGGCTACTTTCGCACCTGCCTCGCCTCTGACGACCGCCGGGGGGTCTCGTGCCTGTTCGTCGACACGAACCGCCGCCCGCCTGAGCTGCGCGAGGACACGAGCCCCACGCCGAACGATGAGTACGTGGGCCGGAGCGGCTCCTGAAGCGAATATCGTCCGACCCCCGTGAGCACGCACGACCCCCTCGCCGACCTCCCGCTCGAGATCGACTCCTACGCCCTGGAGGGCCTGGAGCGCGACGTCTCGAGCGACTTCACGCGGCTGTCCACGGTCATCCGCCTGCGCGGCGGAGGCCACGAGGGCGTGGGCGAGGACGTGACCTACGAAGCGCTCGATCACGTGGCCTTCCAGGGCGCCGGGCCGACGCTGCCGCTCGCCGGAAGCCACACGGTCGAGAGCTTCTCGCGGCTGATCGAGGAGCTCGATCCGTGGCCCTCGCCGCCGGTGCGCGACCCGTCCTACGACTACCGCCGCTGGGCCTTCGAGAGCGCCGCGCTCGATCTTGCCCTCGAGCAGGCTGGCCGTTCGCTGGCCGACGTGCTCGGGCGTGAGCCGCGCCCGGTGACCTTTGTGGTCTCCCTGCGCCTTGGGGATCCACCAAGCATTGATCCGCTCCGCCGCCGCCTCGACTCCTACCCGAGCCTGCGCTTCAAGCTCGACCCCACGAGCGACTGGGACGACGAGCTGATCGCCGCGGTGGCGGCCACCGGCGCTGTCGACTCGGTCGACTTCAAGGGGGCCTACGAGGGGACGATCGTCGACCAGCCCGCGGACCCGCACCTCTATCGCGCGGTCGTCGAGGCCTTTCCCGACGCCTGGATCGAGGATCCGAAGCTACGCCCCGAGACCGACGACATCCTGCGCGACCACCGCGACCGCATCACCTGGGACGCGATCGTCCACTCGGTCGAGGACATCGACGCGCTGCCGTTTCTGCCGAAGATGGTCAACCTGAAGCCCTCGCGCTTCGGGTCTCTGCGTGCGCTCTGCGCGGCCTACGACCTGTGCGCCGAGCGGGGCATCGGGGCCTACGGCGGCGGCCAGTTCGAGCTCGGCCCCGGGCGCGGGCAGATCCAGTACCTGGCGTCGCTGTTTCACCCCGACACCCCCAACGACGTCGCGCCCGGGGGCTACAATGATCCCGACCCCGGACCGGGACTACCCGACAGCCCACTCGCGCCCGAGCCCTCGCCGGCGGGCTTTCGCTGGGGCGACTGGCGCTGACCGGGGAAGCCGAGGCGCTACCCAGGCTTGGGATCCGCCCGCGGCGGCAGCTGGAGCTCCTCCTCGGCGTCCATCCCGGCGTGGAGCTCTCGGCTGCGCTCGAGCTCGGCGTCGAGCTCCGAGCCGAACAGGAGGGCGTTGTTGATGATCCACAGCCACAGCAGGAAGACGATCACGCCGCCGAGCGCCCCGTAGGTCGCGTTGTAGGAGCCGAAGTTGGCCACGTAGAAGCCGAAGCCGGCCGAGGCGGCGACCGCCAGCAGGACGGCGAGGATGCCACCGGGCGTGACCCAGCGAAAGCCCGGCAGCCGTGCGTTGGGCGCGACGTAGTAGAGGAAGGCCACGAGACCGGAGACGATGAGAAGAAGCACCGGCCACTTGGCGATCGACCACACGGTGACCGCCGTACTCCCCAGCCCGACGACATTTCCGACCGCCTCCGCGACCGGCCCGCTGATGACGAGGGCGAACACCACCACCGCCACGAGGATGAGCATAAGCAGGGTGACGGCGAGCCGCAGCGGGATCAGCTTGGCGGGACCGCGCCCCTCCTCGATCTCCCAGATCGAGTTGGCGGCGCGGAAGAAGGCGCCGATGTAGCCCGACGCCGACCAGATCGCACCGGCCAGACCGACGCCGAAGAGCGCACCCGCTCCGCCCTTCGAGTTGATGACGCCCTCGATGGCCGGACGGAAGGTCTCGACCGCCGAGCCCGGCCCGAGCTGGTTGACGATGTCGAGCAGCGCCTGCGTCGTCCGCTGCCCTCCGACCAGCCCGAGGAGGGCAACGAGCACGAGCAGAGCGGGAAAGAGCGACAACACGCTGTAGTAGGTGAGAGCCGCCGACCAGTCGGTGATGTTGTCGTCCTGGAACTCCTTGGCCGCGCGCTTGAAGACCGCTGCCCAGGAGCGCTTGGGCAGGTCCGTGGGATCGCTCGGCTGGTCGTCGCCGTGGCGGTCGGGCGCGTGCTTCTCGGGCGTGTCCTTTGCGGACGGCATCGCCTCGCGACTTCCCGTCGTGGCGCGAGAGGAAACCGCTCAGAGCGCGAGCGACAACGGCTGCTCGAGCGCCTCGCGCACGCGCGCGAGGAACTGCGCCGCGTCGGCGCCGTAGAGGATGCGGTGGTCGGAGACGAGCGACAGCGTCGCCATGTCGCGGGCGACGACGCGGCCCGAGTCGTCGACGGCCGGCTTCTTCTTGAACGCGCCGACCGTGAGGATCGCCGCCTGCGGTGGGTTGATCACTGCTGAGAAGCGGTCGATCCCGAACATGCCGAGATTCGACACCGTGAAGGTCCCGCCCGAGAGCTCTGGCGGGGTGATCGTGTCGTCGCGGACCTTCTTGATCGCCTCGTGCGCTGCCCGCGTGATCTCGCCCAGCGACTTCGATCCCGTGTCGAAGATGGTGGGGACGACGAGCGTGTCCTTGGCCGCGACCGCGATCCCGATGTTGACCTTCTCGTAGAGCTCGAACTGGCCGTCGCGGTAGGCGCCGTTGACGCGCGGATACTCGCGCAGGGCGAGGGCGCAGGCCTTGACGATCATGTCGTTGAACGAGGGAACGGGGTCCGCGACCTCCTTGAGGCGCTTACGCAGCTCGATGCACGCGCCCATCTCGACCTCGACCTCGAGCGTGAAGTCGGGAGCGGTCGCCTTGGACTCGGCCATCCGCCGCGAGACCGTCTGCTGGAGGCGGGTGAGCTCCTGGACATAGACCTCTCCCTTGGGGCCGGCCTGGCCGCTCGCAACCGCCTGCTGGGGCTCGGGCGCCTGCTCGTCCTCGGCCTGCTCGGCGGGTGCCGGATCGGCGGGGCCCGCACCGTCGCCGTCGGCTGCGGCGAGTACGTCGGCCTTGACGATGCGCCCGCCGGGGCCCGAGCCGTCGAGCGCGCTCAGGTCGACGCCCTGCTCGCCGGCGATCCGGCGCGCAACGGGGGAGGCCTTGATGCGCCCGTCGCCGTCCGAG
>JACCUC010000284.1 GCA_013812065.1 Thermoleophilaceae bacterium
GGCGTGGTCCATGCGCCGTCGGCGGCCCCGGCCGGCGCGAGCGACGCCGTCGGACCGGCGCTGCGAGACGTCCCGGCGGGCGGCGAGGATACGACGGTCGGCGCCGAGCTGACCTCGGCGACGTGAGGTTGGCGAACCCCGCGACCGATGCGGCGGGGAGGCAACGGTGAGGGTCGCGGTCACCGGCGCCACGGGGACGATCGGGCAAGCGCTCGTCGGCGAGCTGCGCGACCGCGGTGACGAGGTCACCGTGCTCTCGCGCGACGCCGGGCGCGCCCGCGATGCCTTCGGCGGCGCGGTCGAGGCCGTGACCTGGCGCGATCCGAAGACCGAGCCGGCCCCGGCCGAGGGGCTCGCCGGCCGCGACGGCGTCGTTCACCTGCTCGGGGAGCCGATCGCACAGCGCTGGAGCGACGCGACCAAGCGCGAGATCCGCGACTCGCGCGTGCTCGGCACCGAGAACCTGGTGCGAGGGCTCGCCACCGCCGAGCCGCGGCCCCGGGTGCTCGTCTCGCAGTCGGGTGAGGGGATCTACCCGCGCGGCCGCGAGCCTGTCGACGAGAGCGCCGAGCCCGCGCGCGGTGAGTTCCTGACCGACATCGTGACCGCGTGGGAGGGCGAGGCCATGAAGGCCGCCGACCTCGGCGTCCGGGTCGTAACTCCTCGCACCGGTGTGGTCCTCTCCCCCCAGGGCGGGGCGCTCGCGACCATGCTGCCGTTCTTCAAGGCGGGCGTCGGGGGGCCCGTCGCCGGAGGCGACCAGTACGTGCCCTGGGTCCACCTCGACGACGTCGTAGGCGCGTTGATCTTCTGTCTCGACCGCGACGAGGCGCACGGACCGGTCAACGTCGTCGCCCCGAACCCGGCGACCAACCGCGAGCTGTCAAAAGCGCTCGGTCGGGTGTTGGGCCGCCCCACGTTCGCCCCGGTGCCCGCGCTTGCCCTCAAGCTTCTGTACGGGGAGATGGCGAAGCTGGTCATAACCGGCGCGAACGTCGTGCCCCGGCGCCTCGAGGAGCTCGGCTACCGCTTCCGCCGGCCGGAGCTCGAGCCGGCGCTGCGGGCGGCCACCGGCCGCGGCGGCTGACGCTCGATGACCCGAAGGTGGCCGATGTATCTCGGCGGCTAGATCCCGCCCTCTGCTTCTTCCTCGCTGCCGCCGTCGCCCGAGTCATCACCGCCGGACTCGGGGCTCGACTCGGTGGCCCCCTGGCCCTGCCGGGCCTCGACCTGCCGCGTCACGCTGAACCTCCGGTCCGGCCCGTACTCGAACACCTCGTAGGTGGCGGCGGTCGGGTCGCCCTGGCCGTCGAGGTCGATTGCCCCCGAAGCCCCTTGGTAGTCGATGTCCTGGCCGTCGCGCAGCGCCTTTACCGCGTCGCCGAGATCCTCGAAGCTGACCGCGCGCCCGGGCGGGGCGCTCACGTCGCGCATCCGCCCCTGAATGGCCTCACCCTCCTTCGAGCCGGCCGCCACGGCGGCCAAGAAGCAAAGCATCGTTGCGTCGAAGTTCTGCGCGTCGAAGGTCTGGCGCGCCTTCGGCGGCAGGTCCGACTGTGAGTAGAGGCGGTCGAAGGCCCGAGGGACGTCGCCCTCCTCGGGGGTCCCCGGGCGCGTTCCCCGCGCGCCCTCGAGCGCCTCGCCGGGAATGTTCTCGGGCAGTTCCTCCCCGGCCAGGCCGTCGGTCACGAACAGCTTTCCCGCGTCGAAGCTCTCCGCGCGGGCGAGCGCGGCTCCCATCCGGGCGTACGTGTCCGGGAAGTCGACGATCACGTAGCCGTCCGGATTGTCGGCCACGATCCGCTCGGCCTCGGAGTCGTAGCTCGGCTGCTCGGGGTCATAGAGAACCGGGCTGCCTGTGAGCCGGCCGCCCTTGGCCTCCCAGGCGCGGCGGAAGCTGTTGGCGAGGCCTTGACCGTACGCGTCGTTGCGACCCGCCACCGACATCGTCTTGTCAGCTCCGCCAAGCTCCTGCTCGACGATGTCGGCGAGCGTCTCGCCCTGGAGGTTGTCGGAGGGTGCGGTCCGAAAGACGAAGCCCTCGTCCTCGAGGGTCGTGATCTGGGCGCTCGTCGAAGCCGGCGAGATCAGCGGGGTCTGCTGCGGAGCCGCCACCGATTGGGCGGTCGGAATGGTCTCGGCCGCGGCCCAGGCGCCGGCGAGGCAGGTCGCGTCGGCGGCGAGCAGTCGCCGTGCCGCGGCGACGGCCGCCTGAGGATTGGTCTCGGTATCGGCGTGTCGGACGTTTACCTGGACGCCATCCACGTCGGCCTCCTCGAGCGCGTCACGCGCCTGTTCGACGGCGAGGTCGGCGGCCTTGCGCCCGGGCGGCCCGAACGGCGAGAGGTCGCCGGTGAGCGGAACCAGATCGCCGACGGTCAGGTCGAAGCGCGCGGTCGCGGGGTTGGTCGCGGGGACGGTCGGTGCTTCGTCGCCGCCGCCTCCGCCGCCGCCTCCCTCTCCGCCACAGCCGAGGACGGTGAGCGACAACAGGACGAGAGCCGCCGCGAAAGCGGTGATGCGCCAAGCTAGAGACCTACCCACGTTGCCTCCTTCTCCGTTGCCATGCTCTGCTCGGGGCGGGTCCTCGCGAGCTTGCAAGCGCGCCGCCGAGCGCCGCGGGGCCAAAGGCGGCTCCGTACACGGGCGACCCATCCTAATCGTCGCGGCGGCGGAGCGCGTGACCGGCGCCGCCCCGTGACCCCGGTGTTGCAGCGGCTCACCGGATATGTTGAACGCCTTCATGCGCATCGGCGTCCTGACAGGCGGAGGTGACTGCCCTGGTCTGAACGCGGTCATCCGCGCGGTCGTGCGCAAGGGGATCGACGCCTACGGCCACGCGATCGTCGGCTTTCGCGACGGCTGGCGCGGCCCGCTCGAGAGCGCCTACGAAGAGCTGACCATCGAGTCGACGCGCGGCATCCTGCCTCGGGGCGGAACGATCCTCGGCTCCTCCCGGACCAACCCGCTGGCGCGCGAGGACGCCATCGACCGCATCCGCGAGACCATGGAGTCGCTCGGAATCTCCGGCCTGATCGCCATCGGCGGTGAGGACACGCTCGGTGCCGCGGCCAAGCTCCACTCCCAGGGGCTGCCGGTGATCGGTGTGCCGAAGACGATCGACAACGACCTCGGCGGGACAGACCTCACATTCGGCTTCGACACGGCGATCCAGATCGCCACCGACGCCGTCGACCGCCTCCACTCAACCGCTGAGAGCCACCACCGCAACCTGGTCGTCGAGGTCATGGGGCGCCACGCGGGCTGGATCGCCCTGTACTCCGGGATCGCCGGCGGCGCCGACGTCATCCTCATTCCCGAGCGTCCGTTCGACATCGACGAGGTCTGCCGGCTGATCCGCCGCCGCCACTCCCGCGGGCGCTACTTCGCGATCATCGTGGTCGCCGAGGGCGCGACCCCCCGCGAGGGCACGATGGAGGTCCTGGACGGGGTGACCGACGAGTTCGGCCACGTTCGCCTCGGGGGGATCGGCCAGCGGCTCGAGCGTGAGATCGAGGACCGGACGGGCTTCGAGACGCGGACCACCGTGCTCGGCCATGTCCAGCGCGGCGGCACGCCCACGGCCTTCGACCGCGTGCTCGCCACGCGACTCGGGGTGGCGGCGATCGACGCCGCCGATGCGAATCGCTGGGGCCAGATGGCATCCCTGCGCTCGATGCGGATCGAGCTCGTGCCGCTCCAGGAGGCGGTGGCGACCCTGCGGACGGTGACCGACGAGGATTTCGAGGTGGCGCGGGCGTTCTTCGGTTGAGCGACGGGCGCGGAGCGGGACGGGACGGGATGCCGCCTTGACCCTTACGCCTGTCAGGCTCAGCGGTCGAGCCGGACCCTCCGGGACGCGGCGAGCAGACCCAGGCCCCCCAAGAGCACACAGGCGCCGAGGACCGCGGGTAGCCAGACGCGCAGGCCCGTGCGCGCCAGCGGAACGCTTCCGAGATCGCCGGTCCGCGTCGCCGAGGCATCTGCCGTCTCGTCACCTCCGGTCTCACCTTCGCCAGGCTCTGCCGCGGAGACCGAGGGCCGCTCGGCGCCCGCCTCGCCCGCCGGAGCCTGAGCCGGAGCCTCTGCCTCGGTCGGCTGCTTATCCGGAGTCAGCGAGCAGACCTCTCCCTCGGGGAGCGTCGCCGGGTCGCAGAAGACGCTGCCGTCGTCGGCACCCGCGCCTGCGGAAGAGCCTTCGGCGGCAAGCCCGACGCCTGCGAGCGCGGGGACGAGCAGCAGCGACAGGGCCAGGGCGAAGAAGATCCGGCGGTTTCGAGATGCGGAGAACAATCTGGCTCCCTTATTGCGGACGAGAAACGGCCTACAAACGTCTAAGTCGCTGGAGAATGATCTTCGCCCCCCTTCCTATTTCGATTCGAACCTCGGCCTAAGGGCTCGTCACTTATTAACCCCACGGCTTGATGGGCTGATCGCGTAGTTCCACTCGGGGTGGAACTCGTCCCCGGTGAGGTTGACGGCGGCGAGCTCTCGGTCTGGGATCTTGATCCCCTTCG
>JACCUC010000296.1 GCA_013812065.1 Thermoleophilaceae bacterium
CCGGGTGCGAGCGCAAGCGAGCCGGCGAGGGTCTTGCGCCGGTGCGCAAAGGCGGCGCGCACGAGCCTCTTGACCTCGCGCGGAGGCGCGCCGCGACGGCGTCGCAGCACGACGATCGCCGACTCCACTCTCGGAGCGGGATGAAAGGCCGAGCGTGGGACCCGCCGGTGCACCCGCACCTCGCAGGAGAGCTGCGCGAGCACCGAGGTGGCGCCGTAGATGCGCGAGCCCGGCGGGGCAGCGAGTCGGCCGGCGACCTCGCGCTGCACCATGGCCACCAACAGACCGGCCTCGGGCAGCTCCTCGATCGACTTGAGCAGCACGGTGGCGGCGATCCCGTAGGGCAGGTTGGCGACGAGCTTGCGCGGGATCGGTTCGAGCGCGGCGAGCTCCACCTTGACCGCGTCGCCGAGGTGGACGGTGGCGTTCTCGAACGGTGCGAGCACCTCCTCGAGCGCGGCAGCCAGGACGCGGTCGAGCTCGATCACGTGGAGGTGGCCCACCCGGGGCGCAAGCCGCGCCGAGAGGACGCCGAGCCCGCCGCCGACCTCGACCACCACGTCGGAAGGCGAGAGCTCCGCGGCCTCCTCGACCACGTCGAGGTAGCGCGAGTCGACGAGGAAGTTCTGACCGAGGTCGCGGCTCGGTCGCATCCCGAGCTCTCCGAGGCGGTCGAGCGTCGACCGGCGCAGGCTCTCCACGCGCCCCTCACCAGCGCTTCCCCGACTCACCATCCGAATACGCGCGCGGCGTTGGCCTCGAGGGTGGCCTCGAGCTGCTCGTAGCCGACACCGCGCAGCGCGGCCACCGCCTGCGCGGTGGCGACCACGTTGGCGGGCTCGTTCGACTGGCCGCGCACGGGCTGGGGGGCGAGGTAGGGGGAGTCGGTCTCGACGAGCAACAGGTTGTCGGGAACCTCGCGCGCCGCGGACTGCAGCTCCGTCGCGCTCGGATACGTCACGTTGCCCGCGAACGAGCACAGCCAGCCGTGCTCGACGCACTCCTCCAGCCGGTCGGGAGCCGAGAAGCAGTGGAGGACGACGGTCAGCGCGGCGGCGCGCTCGCGCAACAGCGCGAAGGTGTCGTCCTCGGCCGCGCGGGTGTGGACCACGAGCGGCATCCCGAGCCGAGCGGCGAGCTCGATGTGGGCTCCGAAGGCGCGGCGCTGATCCTCGCGCGGCGCGTGGTCGCGGTAGTAGTCGAGCCCGCTCTCACCGATCGCCCGTGCCTCGGGCTCGGCCGCCGCCGCCTCGATCCGCTCGAGATCGCCCTCGTCGAAGCCTCCCGTCTCGTGGGGGTGGCGACCGACGATCGCCACCACGTCGTCGTGGTCGCGCGCGGCGGCCAGTGCCCGCTCGATGCCGGGCTCGTCGGTGCCGACGGTCGCCAGGCGCGTGACCCCCACCGCCCGCGCCCGCTCCAAGAGCTCGTGCTCGGGCGACGCGCAGACATCGAGATGGCAATGGGTGTCGACCACCAGGGATTCAGCCCGCTGCGGCACCGGCGCGCGCGACCCGCGGGAACAGCGGCGGCAGCTCGCCGATCCGCTTGTCGCCGCCCCCGGCGCCGAACCGCGCGCGGTCGAGCGAGAGGTCCTCGTCTCCGAGGGCGGCGAGCAGGCGCTCGGCCGACTTGGGGACGAACGGGTGGAGCAGGACGGTCACCACGCGCAAGCCCTCGGCGAGCGCGTAGAGGACCTGGTCGAGGCGCTCGGCGGCAGCGTCATCCTTGGCGAGCTGCCACGGCGCCTCGTCCTGTGCGTACTGGTTGAGGCGGCGAACGAGCCGCCAGATCTCATCGAGCGCAGCGGTGACCGCCACCGCGTCGAAGCGCTCGCCCACACGTTCGGCGAGCCCGTCGAAGTCGCGCGCGAGGGCGTCCGGGGGCTCGCCCGCGGGGACGATGCCGGCGCGGTAGCGCGCGACCATGGCGAGCGTACGACTCGCGAGGTTCCCGTACTCGTTCGCGAGCTCGGTCGTGTAGCGAGTCTCGAAGCCTTCGGTGGAGACCGATCCATCCTGGCCGAAGCTCACCTCGCGCATCAGGTAGTAGCGCAGCGCGTCGGTCCCGTAGAGCTCCATCACCTGGAAGGGATCGATGACGTTGCCGAGCGACTTCGACATCTTCTCCTCCTCCATCAGTAGGTAGCCGTGCACGAACATTTGCTTCGGGACCTCGAGCTCCGCGGCCATCAGGAGCGCCGGCCAGATCACGGCGTGGAACTTGAGGATGTCCTTGGCCATGACGTGGACGGTGGCCGGCCAGAAGCGCTCGGTGAGGTCCTCGCCCGGGTGCGCGTACGTGAGCGCCGTGTAGTAGTTGAGGAGGGCGTCGAACCAGACGTAGAAGACGTGGCGCTCGTCCCAGGGGACGGGAACTCCCCACGTGAGCTGGGAGCGACTGAGGGAGATGTCGTTCAGGCCCTGGCGGATGAACGAGAGCGCCTCGTTGTAGCGGTTCTCGGGGCGCACGAAGTCGGGCCGTTCGGCGTAGAGACGCTCGAGCGGCTCCTGAAACGCCGACAGCCGGAAGAAGTAGTTCTCCTCGCGCTCCAGCGCGAGCTCGATCTTGTGGATCGCGCAGCGGTTCCCGTCGATCAGCTCGCCCTCGGTCTTGAAGTCCGCGCACCGCGGGCAGTACCGGCCCTCGTAGATGCCGAGGTAGACGTGGCCGCCGCGCTCGACGCGCGAGAGCACCTCCTGCACGGCGGCCACGTGCTGCTCATCCGAGGTGCGGATGAAGAAGTCGTTGGTCGCGTCGACCTGTCGCGCGAGGTCCCGAAACCGGACCGCGTTGCGGTCGGCGAGCTCGCGGGGCGTGGTCCCGAGTCGCTCGGCGGCGAGCGACACCGGCTCGCCGTGCTCGTCGGTCCCCGTGAGGAAGAAGACGTCCTCCCCCCGCTGTCGCATGTGCCGCGCCAGCACGTCGGCGGCGATCGTCGTGTAGGCGTGACCGAGATGGGGCTCGGCGTTGACGTAGTAGATCGGCGTCGTGACGTAGTAGGACATCCTGCTCGATGCTACCCGTGGGAACGGGCTGCTCGGTCGCGGCGCGGCCGCCGGTGGTGACCGGCGGGGACTGTGCCTCCGCCGGTCGATCGATCGGGTCGGTGGTCGGCGCGGCCGTCAGC
>JACCUC010000304.1 GCA_013812065.1 Thermoleophilaceae bacterium
GCTCCGCTCCGAGTCGCGCCCGCGGCATGCGTGGAACGACGCCCTCGCTTGAGAACACCTGCGGTGGGCGGGAGCCCGGCATTACGACGACGCCCTCCTCCGGGTCGCCGAGCCAGACCGCGTGACCGACCGCGTAGCGGTGGGCGCACAGCGCCGCCGCCGCGGCCTCGATCTCCTCGATGCGACGGCTCCAGAGGTCGCCGCCCGAGTCCTCGACGTGGTCCTCGGTCAGCTCGTCTATGCGGGTCAGCACGCCGAGCGGGTGACGGCGGGCGGGCACCCGACGCCCCTGGAGGGCGCAGAAGACCGCGTCGACGTTGACCTCGAAGACGCCGGCCTCCCGGAAGATGCCGTCCTCGACGAGGCCCTCCTGCTCGCCCTCGGGCCCGACCGGGGTGTCCGTGGACACGTCCGGAACGTACAGGCCGAGCTCCTCGAGTGCGTCGAACAGCGCGAAACCCGTCTCGAGCGAGGCGCGCGGGCTGACCCCGCGGCGGCGCAGCGCCGCGTCGCATGCCCGCACGTCCCGTCCGTCGAGAGGGCCACCCTGCGGAGCCCCGATTGCGACCGCAACGTCGCCGAGCGCCTCCAGCTCCTCGACCACCTCGGCCGGTGAACCGGGCTCGTAGAAGGTCGCGCGCAGGCGGATCGGCGGCTCGTCGCTGCGCGTCTCCTCGAGCCGACAGAGCTGCTGGAGCTCTGCCCCGACCGCTATCCCGCAGTACCTCATGCCGCCCGTCCCTCCGCCGCCCCGAGGCTGGTGCGCAGGCGCTCGACGGCCTCGCGCAGCCGGTCGTCGTCGATGGTGAGCGAGATGCGGAAGAAGCCCTCACCGTTGGGGCCGTAGGCCCCGCCCGGGGAGATCACGACCGCCGACTCCTCGAGCACCATCTCGCAGTAGGAGGTCGAGGTATGGCCGGCCGGCACCGGCGCCCAGACGTAGATCGTTCCGCCCGGCGGCGTGACCGCGACGCCGATCTCGCGCAGCGCGTCGCAGACAAGGTCGCGACGGCGCTGGTAGAGACCGCTCATCTCGCGCGCGGCCGCGTCGCCCGCGGGCGAGAGCGCGGCGACGGTGGCGAGCTGGACGGCCTCGAACATGCCCGAGTCGATGTTGGTCTTGAGGCGCCAGTAGGCCTCGAGCGCCTCGGCGTTGCCGACGATCGCGGCGGCGCGCCAGCCGGTCATGTTGTAGCCCTTCGAGAGCGAGAAGACCTCGACGCCGACCTCCTTGGCGCCCGGCGTGGCGAGGAAGCTCGGGGCCACGTAGCCGTCGAAGGTGGTCTCGGTGTAGGAGGCGTCGTGGACCACGAGCAGGTCGTGAGCGCGCGCAAAGGCGACGGCCTGCTCGAACAGGCCGTCGGGGACGACCGCGCCCGTCGGATTGTTCGGGTAGTTGAGGTAGAGCAGGCGGGCGCGCTCGCGAGCGTCGGCGGGGATCGCGGCGAGGTCGGGGGCGAAGGCGCGCTCGGGCTTCAGCGGCATGAGGAACGGCTCCCCCCCGGCGAGCAGTGGCCCGCCGGTGTAGACCGGGTAGCCCGGATCGGCGGCTAGGGCGATGTCACCGGGATCGAGGAACGCGAGGTTGAGGTTGAAGATGCACTCCTTGGCGCCAAGGGCGGGGATGACCTCGGTGGCCGGATCGAGCGCGACGCCGAAGCGGCGCTCGTAGAAGCCGGCGACCGCCTCGCGCAGCTCGGGGCGGCCTCGGTTCGAGGGGTACCGGTGGGTGCCGGGGTCGGCGGCCGCTTCGGCGAGTGCTTCGGTCACGAGCGCCGGCGTGGGCGTATCGGGGTCGCCGATCCCCAGGCTGATCACGTCGATCCCCTGCGCGCGCTTGTCGGCGATCTTGCGCTCGAGCTCGGCGAAGAGGTACGGCGGAATGCGGCTCAGGCGCTCACTCGGTTGCATGCAGGTCCTCCACGAGCTCGTCGCTGAGCGTGCCGCGGAAGACCGGCACCGCCCAGCCGGTCAGCCGCACGCCGAGATCCTCGCCGACCTCGACCTCGAGGTCGCCGCCGTCGAGGTGCACGGTCACCGGACTCTCGGCGCCGCGCAGGACCGCGGCCACGGCCGCGCCGCAGGCGCCCGTGCCCGAGGAGAGCGTCTCCCCCACTCCCCGCTCGTAGATCCGCGCGGTGATCTCGCGGTCGCCGTCGCGGCGCCAGAACGAGACGTTGGTGCGGTTGGGGAAACGCTCGATCTTGCCCTCGATCGGCGGGCCGAGCTCGCCGAGGTCCAGGTCCTCCAGCCGGTCGTCGAGACCGATCTCGATCGCGCACTGCGGATTGCCGATCGAAACGTGCTGGAAGCACAGCTCGCGCCCGGCCGCGTTGACGACCCCGCGACCCCCCTGGTCACCGGACGGAAAGTCCGCCGAGCTGAGCCGTGCCCGTCCCATGTCCACCGAGCACGTGGTCGATCCGGTGATCCGGGGCCGGATCTCGCCCGCGGCGGTCTCGATCGAGAAGACGTCGTGCTCGACCCACCCCGAGCGGCGCAGATAGAGGACGGCCTCGCGGGCGCCGTTGCCCGAGAGCTCGGCCTCCGAGCCGTCGGGGTTGAAGATCCGCAGCCGGGCCACGTAGCCGCGCTCAGAGGGCTCGGTCAGCAGCAGCACGCCGTCCGAGCCGATGCCGGTGTGCGCAGCGCAAAGCCGGCGCACGCGCTCGGTGGTCAGCTCGAACGGAAGCTCGTCCTGCTCGACGATCAGGTAGTCGTTGCCGAGCGCCTGCCACTTTTCGAAGGTCATCGGGCGAGGCGGGCGGGATCGAATGTCGAGGAGAAGCGGGGCATCGCGGAGCACGGGCGCGGCGTGGCGGCCGCGGCGGTCGGGGGCTGCGCGGCGGCCGGCGACCGAAGGCGGGTCGCCCCGGCGGCCGCGGGTTTGTTCGGCGCGGCACTATAGAGATACGACGATCTCCTCGGCCGCCTCGCCCGGGTCGCGACCGGTCACGTCGAGGAGATGAACTCCGCCGAGCTTACGCATCCAGGTGAGCTGGCGCTTGGCCAGGTTACGCGTGCGCCGCTCGAGGCCCTCGATGTCGCCGGCGAGCAGCTCCTCGAAGCCGAGCGCCGCGCGTGCCGTCGGGGAGGCGCCCGCCGCGGCGGCGCGCCGTACCTCCTCGGGCGCCCCGGCGGCGACCATGGTCTGCACTCGTCGCCCGATCCGCCCGTATAGAGAGCCGCGCTCGGCGACGAGGCCGACGAGCAGCGTCGGCCGCCGCGTCTCGCTCGTCCAGAGCTGCGACTCGCCGCTCGGCGTCGCCACCGCGAGCGAATCCTCTCCCGCCTCCAGGAGCTCGAGGG
>JACCUC010000312.1 GCA_013812065.1 Thermoleophilaceae bacterium
GCGCCCGCCACGCTCGTGACCAGGTGACGGCGCAGCCGCCCGGGGGGAGCGCCCGCCGCCGCGCGCCAATCTCGCCCGTGGAGCGCGCGCATGAGCACGTCGTCGGCGTTTCCGGCCTGCAGGCGCACGCTCACCCAGCGGCCGGCCGGGCGCACCGGGTGGGTCACCGCCCGCCCGCCCCGCTCGATCCTCCACCCGGCCCACACGATGCGCAGCCCCAGATCCGAGTCCTCGCGGTAGGCGCGCTGGAAGCGCTCGTCGAAGCCCCCGACCGCCGCGAGTGCGACGCGACGGTAGGCCAGGTCCGCGGTCGCCCAGCGCGCGCTCTCCAACCCGGCGACGTTGCGCTCCCAGTCGGTCGGCGGGCGGTCCGGCGGCAACGGGACGCGAACGACGCCCTGGCTGCCCGCCACCGACGCGGGTAGCGAACCCACGTCGTCGAGAAGCCGCTGCGCCCAATCGGGGTCCGGCACCACGTCGTCGTCGAGGAAGGCCACCCACTCGGCGCTCGCGGCCCGCCAGCCGGCGTTGCGTGCCGCCGCCGGTCCGCACCCCGGTCCGCGGACGACCTCCGCCCCGACCGCGGGCATTGGCGCCGCGTCGAGGCCCGGCCGATCGTCGACCACGATGATCCGCCCGTCCAGCCGCTCGGCCACGCGACCGCCAACGAGCGCCTCGAGCAGCGCCGCCAGCGACTCGCGACCCGCCGTGGGGATCACCACGTCGATCGCGGGGGAGGCACTCACGCCGCCACCTCTGCCGGCACCGCCGCGTCTGAGCGCGCCGGTGCCCCGGCTCGCCGCACGACGAACGGGCCGATGGCCAGCACGTCCACCGGCGCCGAGCCGAAGCACTCGAGCGCATCGCGCGGATCGTCGACCATTGGCCGGCCGGCCGTGTTGAGGCTCGTGTTGACCACCGTCGGCACACCCGTGCGCCGCTCGAACCCTGCGAGCATGCGCGCTACGAGCGGCTCCCCCCGCCCGTCGACGGTCTGGACGCGAGCCGTTCCGTCGACGTGGACGACCGCCGGGATCCGCGCCCGCCAGTCCTCGCGCACGCGATGGGTGAAGAGCATGTAGGGGCTGGGCAGGGGACCGCTCGAGAAGATCTCCTCCGCTCGCTCGGCGAGCACCATCGGTGCCACCGGGCGGAACTGCTCGCGACCCTTGACGTCGTTGAGGCGCTCGAGGTTGGCCTGCGAGCGTGGGTCGGCCAGGAGGCTGCGGTGTCCGAGCGCGCGGGGACCGAACTCGCTGCGTCCCTGGAACCACGCGACGATCTCGTCGTCGGCGAGCGCCTCGGCCACGGCCTCGGCCACGTCGGGGGGACGCTCGTAGGCGATCCCGGCGGTCTCGAGCCGGCTCGCCAGCTCGTCGTCGTCGAACCCGCGCCCGAGCGCAGCGGTCGGCATCGGCTGGACCTGGTCGCCGAGCTTGCGGGCCGTGTGCAGGGCGGCGCCGAGCGCGGTGCCCGCGTCCCCGGCCGCGGGCTGGACCCAGATGCGCTCGAAAGGCCCCTCCTCGAGCAGCCGCGAGTTGGCGACGCAGTTGAGCGCCACCCCGCCAGCCATGACCAGGTCGCGGTCGCCGGTCTGGGCGTGGAGCCACCGGGCGAGCTCGAGTAGGACTTCCTCGAGACGGCGCTGCACGCTCGCCGCGAGGTCGGCGTGCTCGGGCTGCCAGTCCTCGCCGCGAGTCAGCCGGGGAACGAGCGCCTCCCACTCGACCGGGGCGACCGTGAAGCCGCCGTCGCCGGTCGTCCTGACCGCCTCGCGTAGCTGGGGAAGGAAGGCCGGCCGCCCGTAGGAGGCCATCGCCATCACCTTGTACTCGTCGGAGGAGCGCCGGAAGCCGAGATGCTCGGTCACCTCCTCGTACATCAGACCCAGCGAGTGGGGAAGACGCTGGGCGGCGAGGACGGTCAGCGAGCCGCGCTCGTCGGCTCGCCCGGCCAGGTGCGAGGCATTCTCACCGCGCCCATCGACCACTAGCACACTCGACGCGCCTTCGAAGGGACTCGCGAGGTAACCCGAGGCGGCGTGCGCCGTGTGGTGCGCCAAGAAGTGCACGCACGCGGGATCGAGGCCCGGGAGCGAGGCTCGGAGGAAGAGCGGTGCCCGCCGCGCGAAGAGCGTTCGCAGGGCCTCCCAGTCGTCGCAGGTCAGGTCCGCGCCGGGCGGCCCAGCGAGCGCCGGGTCGTAGGAGTAGGCGACGGCGTCGAGGTCGCCGGGCTCGAGACGCGCGCGCTCGAGGCAGAACCGCATCGCGCCGTCGGGCAGCTCCCACGTCGAGAACGGGACGGGCGACTTCCCGTGCTTGCGGCGGCTGAAGCGCTCCTCTTCGGCGGCCGCCACCGTCACCCCGTCGACCACGATCGCCGCGGCGGGGTCGTGGAAGACGGCATTCACTCCCAGGACCTTCACGCCTCTCCCCGAAATCCGCGTCGAACCCTCGACATCGAAGAGAGCCCTTCCCCTCTTCTCTTCTCCGAAACCTGAGCATCCCCGGACCGCGCGGGTGCCGGGCGGCCTCGGGCCTAGCTCAATCGGGCGAGCGGCGTCTCCTCGATCCGCCGAACCAGCTCCTGGAGCGACCGGAAGACGACGGCTGCCCCCGCCTCGTACAGCTCCTCACGGCTGAACCCGCCGGTGAGCACGCCGACGCTCTCGATACCGGCGCGTTCGGCGGCCTGGCAGTCCCAGGTCGAGTCGCCCACGAGCACCGCGTCCCCTTGCCCCTTGCTGCGTTCGAGCGCCACCTCGACGAGGTCGGGCGCCGGCTTGGTGGTCTCGACGTCGGCTGAGCTCGTCCAGGCGTCGGCGAGCTCGCGGGCGTCGAGCAGGTCGAGGTAGTGATCGACCTCGTGCTGCTTGGCAGAGCTCGCCAGGATGATCTCGTGCCCGCGGTCGTCGACCCCGACGATCAGCTCGCGCGCGCCCGGGATCGGCGAAACCTCGGGCATCAGCTCCTTGTACAGCGGTCCCTCGGCGGTGCGGATGTCGTCGCCGAGCTCGTCCTCGACCTCGTCGCCCGCCAGGTCGGCCACGAGCTGGTCCCCGCCCATGCCCATGCGCTGGTGGATCTGCCACAACGGCAGGGTCACGCCCTGCTGGCGGAAGGCGCGATACCAGCTGATCGCGTGGTGGTAGTTGGTGTCGACGAGCGTGCCGTCGATGTCGAGGATCGCGAGCGGCGGCACGGTCCGTTAGTTGCCCGCGCCCAAGTGCCGCGAAACGCCGCCCGAGGGCCGAGCGCGGGCCGCGGGACCCGTCTAGACTGTCGGGACCCGAGTCTGACGTGCGAAGGGAACCTCGCTCGATGCAGGAGATGGTCATCTACGGCGTGAGCTTCGACATGGTCGGCAAGCAGCCGATCGTCCTGCTCAAGACCCGCGAGGGCAACAGATTCCTCCCGATCTGGATCGGCCATCCCGAGGCCGCCGCCATCCTCATGCGCCTCCAGGGCGCGAGCACTCCGCGGCCGATGACGCACGACCTCATGAACGACATGCTCTCCGAGCTCAGCGTCTCGTGCGCGCGCGTAGCGGTCAACGAGCTGCGCGAGAACACCTTCTACGCCTCGGTCACGCTCAACCTGAACGGCAAGGAGGTCGAGATCGACTCGCGGCCCTCCGACGCCCTCGCGCTCGCGGTTCGTACCAGCGCGCCGATCTTCGCCGCCGAGGACGTCATCGCCGAGTCGGCGATCGAGTTCGAGCACGAGGTCGAGGAGCAGGAGGAGGTCGTCGAGAAGTTCAAGGACTTCCTCGACAACGTGTCGCCGGAGGACTTCGCGGGGGGCGAGGGCGGCGGAGGCGGGCGGGGCTAACGGGGCTGCGTCAGCCTGAGGTGCCCACCGGCCCGCGCGCCAGCGCGAGCTCGACGATCCGGCCGATCAGATCGTCGAGCCCGATGCCCGCGGCCTCGGCAGCCTGGGGCACGAGGCTCGTCTCCGTGAGCCCCGGGATGGCGTTGGCCTCGAGCACCGACAGTTCCTCGCTTCCCTCCTCGAGCATCAGGTCGACGCGCGCGAAGTCCGCCAGCCCGAGCAGGTCGTAGGTACGGAGAGCGATCTCGTGGGCGCGCGCGGTGACCGCCGACGGCAGGCGGGCCGGGCACTCGAAACGTGTGCGCCCGATCTCGTAGCGGGCCTCGAAGTCGTAGAAGTCCTCGTCGTGCGGGACCGCCTCGACGATCGGCAGCGCGGTCGGCCCGTCGGGACCGTCGAGCACCGACACGGCGAGATCGCGGCCGCGGACGTGGCGCTCGAGCAGGACGCGGTCGGCATAGGAGAAGGCGGCCACGAGCGCCGCCGGCACGTCGGCCGCGGCGCGGGCGAACTTGATCCCGAGCGCCGAGCCACCCGTGGCGGGCTTGACCACGATCGGGAACCAGAGCCGCTCCTCGATCGCGGGCAACGTCTCGCCGGCTCCGAGCTGCTCGAAGGCCGTCTCGCTGAACGCGAAGAACTCAGGGGTGGGCAGGCCGGCCTCGGCGAGCAGATGCTTGGCCAGCACCTTGTCCCATGAGCGCAGGCACGCGAGCACGCCCGAGCCGGTGCAAGGGATTCCGAGCACGTCGAGCAGCTCCTGGATCGTGCCGTCCTCGCCGTCCTGTCCGTGGAGCGCGACGAACGCGGCGTCCGGGCTCACGGCGCGCAGGCGCTCGATCACGTCGGCTCCCACGTCGATCCCGACCACCTCGTGGCCGAGCCGCTCGAGCGCGTCCTCGACGCGTCCTCCCGAGCGCAGGGACACCTGGCGCTCCAGCGAGCGTCCGCCCTTTAGGACGGCGAGGCGGCTCACGCCCGGCCGCTGCGCCTGCGCATGGGGACGACCCGGGCGCCCAGCTCCTCGGACGGGGGGGCGGCCGACGGCCCGGGCTCCAAGTCGGCCGGGAGGGGCCTCGCGGAATCCCGCCGTGCCGGTCGCGCTGCGCGTCGTCCGGTGAGCGTCCCGTAGAGCGCCACCTGTTCGGAGACCACCTTCCCGATTCGCCGCACCCCTTCGCGCACGGCGTCCTCGCCGGAGCCTGAGAAGTTGAGCCGCATCGAGCTGCGCCCGCGCCCGTCGAGGTACGCCGCCTCACCGGGCACGAAGGCCACGTTGTCGCGCAGGGCGCGGGCCAGCAGATCGGTGGTGTCGATGAAGTCGGGGAGCGTCACCCAGATGAACAAGCCGCCCGCCGGCCGCGTCCACTGCGCCTCGGGTGGGAAGAACTCGGCGAGCGCGTCGAGCATCGTGTCGCGGCGAGCGCGGTAGATCTCGGTTAGCGAATCGACGTAGGCCCGCCAGGGGCTCTCCTCGAAGTAGGCCTTGACCATGAGCTGTGAGAGGGTCGAGGTGCAGAGGTCGGCCGCCTGCTTGCCGAGGTTCATCTTCTCGAGCACGGGCGCGGGCGCGGCGACCCAACCGAGCCGGATCCCCGGGGAGAGGATCTTCGAGAACGTGCCGAGGTACATGACGTAGAGGCCTCCGTCGAGCGACCGCAGCGTCGGCTCGCGGCTGCCCTCGTACCGCAGCAGGCCGTAGGGGTTGTCCTCGAGCACGAGGAGCTCCCGCCGGCGGGCGATCTCGACGAGCGCACGGCGGCGCTCGAGCGCCATCGTCACCCCAGCGGGGTTCTGGAAGCTCGGGATCGTGTAGATGAACTTCGGTCGCCGGGCCTCCCGCTCGAGGCGGTCGAGCGTCTCCTCGAGCAGGTCGACGCGCATGCCGTGCTCGTCGACGTCGATCTGCACGACGTCGGCCTCGTAGGAGGAGAAGACGGGGACCGCGCCGGGGTAGGTCGGCGCCTCGGCGACCACCACGTCGCCGGGGTCGATCAGCGTCTTGGTCACGAGGTCGATGACCTGCTGGCCTCCGGTCGTGACGATCAGGTCGTCGCCGTCGACCGACATTCCCTCGGCGGCCATGACCTCCGCGATGCACTGCTTGGTCTCGGCGAGCCCCTCGGTCGGACCGTACTGGAGCGCCCGGGCGCATGACTCCGCGGCGATCCGTTGCGCCATCGCGGCGAAGGTGTCGGGTGGAAAGGTCGTCGTATCGGGCAGCCCGGTGGCGAGCGAGATCACCTCGGGCCGCGCGGTCACCGCCATCATGTCGCGCATCGCCGAGGAGCGCATCACGCCCGTGCGCGAGGCGAACAGGCCCGCGTAGCGCTCGAGGTCGCGCGAGGTCGAGCGCGCCGGCGGCACGTCTCCCGGTTCGCCGGAGGCAGCCCCGGACCTGCCGTCCGTGGCCGCGCGGCCCGTGCCCCCGCCCTGGGCGTCGTCTACAGTCATTGCGCTCCGCTGAGCCTACAGGCACAGACCGCTCCGCTTCCCCGAGATCCCCCTCTTCCTCGACATCGGCCAGGGCGCCGGGCTCGCCGGCGCGAGCGGAGTGCGTCCCTTCCTTCCCCCGCTGCTCGCGGGCGCCCTCGCCGGCGGCGACATCGGCCTCGACTACGAGGGCAGCTCGTTCGCCTTTCTCGAGTCGCCGGTCTTCCTGGCCGCCGTGCTCCTCCTCGCGGTGATCGCCTACGCCGTCGAGCGCGCCGGCGCGAGCCGCGTCCTCGAGGTGGCGCTGCCCGTCGCCGGAC
>JACCUC010000247.1 GCA_013812065.1 Thermoleophilaceae bacterium
GGTGAGGTCGGGCGCGGCCACGAGCCGCACGACCGCGAGCACCGCGGCGGCGAGCGCGACGAAGACGCCGAGCGAGGTTACGGCGAGTGGCACTGCGGGGGTGCGCTGGGTCAGGGTGAGGACGAGCGCCGCCACGGCGATGGCTCCGGCCGCGAGCAGCACGACGTCGACCACCGCGAAGGCATCAAAACCCGAGACTCCCTCCCCACGGGAGCACTCGGAGTGCGAGTCCGACGTGCAGTACCACGGCAGGAAGAGGGAGATGACGAGGGCGGCGCCCAGGCCACCGCTGAGCCACTCGCCGATTCGGGGTCGCCGCAGGTCCATGCCGAGAGGCTATCCCGACCCCGGCCCGCGCCGAGCCGACGCGGGAGAGTGCTACCCGGTCCCGGCTGCCCGCCGCGCCGCCCGCACGGCGTTGTCGAGCAGCATGGCGATGGTCATCGGGCCGACGCCGCCCGGCACGGGCGTGACCGCCCGCGCGACCCCGCTCACGGCGTCGAAGTCGACGTCGCCGGTGAGGCCCTCGTCGGTGCGGTTGGTCCCGACGTCGATAACCGTCGCTCCCGGACTCACCATGTCGGCGGTCACCAGGCCCGGCACCCCCGCCGCGGCGACCACCACCTCGGCTTCGCGACAGACCGCCGCGAGGTCGCGCGTGCGCGAGTGGCAATGGGTGACCGTCGCGTTGGCCCCGAGTAAAAGGCTCGCGAGCGGACGACCGACGAGCGTCGAGCGGCCTATCACGACGGCGGGCGCGCCCGCGAGCTCGGCTCCCGCGATGTGCAGCAGCTCCATGACCCCGGCCGGCGTGCAGGGGACGACCGCGTCGGGCGACCCCTGGGCGAGCAGACCGGCGTTCAGCGGGTGGAGTCCGTCGACGTCCTTGGCCGGATCGATCCGCTGGGTCATAGCCGCGGCGTCGAGGCCGGCGGGCAAGGGAAGCTGGAGCAGGATCCCGTGGACGGCGGGATCGTCGTTGAGCGCATCGAGGAGGGCGGCGAGCTCGCTCGCGGGCGTCTGTGCCGGGAGCGGGTGGTGGAAAGAGCGGATGCCGGCCTCGGCGCACGCCTCGCGCTTGCGGCGGACGTAGAGCTCGGAGGCAGGGTCCTCGCCCACGAGCACGGTGGCGAGGCCGGGCTCAACCCCGCGCTCGGCAGCCAGGGCGGCGACATGCTGGCGCACACGCTCGCGCACCGCCGCCGCAGCCGCCCGGCCGTCGATGACCTCGGCTCCGGCGAAGCGGACGGGTCGCTCGCCCGCCACGGGCTCAGCGCCGCTTGAGCGGCGCGTAGTCGGCCATCAGCTTGCGCTCGGACGCGTCGCCACCGAAGCGGACCACGACGACGCCCGAGCGCGGGTCGACCCCGGTCACCACGCCCTCTCCGAAGCTGGCATGGACGACGTCGTCGCCGAGCGCGAACGACGCCTCGGCGGCGCGGGGTGTAACCGGTCGGGGGCTCCCGCTCCGATCCCACCGGGTCGCCGAGCTGTCGACCGACGGGGCGGAGTCCTCGCCCATGCGATCAGTGAGCTCGGTGGGGATCTCCCCCAGGAATCGACTGGGCACGTTCCACTCGCGCCCGCCGTAGAGGGCACGTGTGCGCGCGAAGGTCAGATAGAGCTCACGCCTCGCGCGCGTGATGCCGACGTAGCACAGCCGCCGCTCCTCTTCGATGTCGCCCGACTCGACGGCCCGGCTGTGCGGAAAGACGCCGTCCTCCATGCCGATCACGAACACGGTCGGGAACTCGAGTCCCTTGGCGTTGTGGAGGGTCATGAGCGTGAGCGTCCCCTCGTCGTCCTCGAGAGCGTCCTGGTCGGAGAAGAGCGCGACCTGCTGTAGGAACTCGTCGACCGAGGGCTCCTCGGCGGTGGCGTCGTACTCGCGCGCGACGCCGACGAGCTCGTCGAGGTTCTCGAGACGTACCTGGGCCTGGGGATCGCCCCGCCCTTCGGACTCGAGGGCGTCGCGGTAGCCCGTCTCGCTCAGGGTCTCGGCGAGCAGATCGCCCACGGGAGCACCGCCATCGGCGCGCTCGCGCAGACGCTCCATGGTCGACATGAAGCGGCCCACCGCCTTGACCGCGGCGGCGCCGAGCCCGGGCACGGCCTCGGGGTCGAGCGCGACGTCCCACACCGGCTCGCCGATCGTGTTGGCGTGGTTGACGATGCGGGCCTGCGTGGTGTCGCCGATCCCCCGCCGGGGCGAGTTCACCACCCGTCCGAAGCAGACGACGTCCTGCGGATTGACGAGCAGGGTCAGGTAGGCGAGCGCATCCTTGACCTCGGCGCGCTCGTAGAACTTCGTCCCGCCGATGACCTGGTACCCCACGCCGTAGCGCACGAGCGTGTCCTCGAGCACGCGGCTCTGGGCGTTCGTGCGGTAGAAGACGGCGATCTCGTCGCGCGAGGCGCCCTCGTCGACGAGCCGCTCGACCTCGCCAGCCACGAGCCGCGCCTCGGCGTGCTCGTCCTCGCACTCGCGCAGACGCACGGGGTCGCCCCCGTCGCCGTCCGTCCACAGCGCCTTGGACTTGCGGGCCCGGTTGTTGCCCACCACCGCGTTCGCCGCCGAGAGGATCGTCTGCGTCGAGCGGTAGTTCTGCTCGAGCCTCACGACGTGCGCATCCGGGAAGTCGTCCTCGAAGTCGAGGATGTTGCGCAGGTCGGCTCCGCGGAAGCTGTAGACAGCCTGATCGTCATCGCCGACCACGCACAGGTTGCGGTGCTCCTGCGAGAGGATCTGGAGCCACCGGTACTGCGCGCGGTTGGTGTCCTGGTACTCGTCGACGAGCACGTGGCGAAAGGCACGCTGGTAGCGCTCGTAGACCTCGGGGAACAGCTCGAGCACGTTCACGCAGCGCACGAGCAGGTCGTCGAAGTCCATGGCGTTCATGGCGTGAGCGCGCTGCTCGTAGAGCGCATAGACCTCGGCGGCGGTCTGCTCGAAGAATGAGGAGACCTTCTCCCGGTAGGCGGAGGCATCCTCTAGGCGGTTCTTGGCGTCCGAGATCTGGCGCTTGACGGCGCGCGGGGCGAAGCGCTTGGGATCGACGTCGAGCTCCTCGATGCAGGCCTTGACGAGCCGCACCGAGTCGGCCTCGTCCCAGATCGTGAAGGAGCGCGTGTAGCCGAGCCGGTGCGCGTCAGAGCGCAGCATCCGCGCGCAGGCGGAGTGGAAGGTCATCACCCACATGGCCCGCGCCCGGCGGCCGACGAGCTGCTCGACGCGCTCGCGCATCTCGGCGGCGGCCTTGTTGGTGAACGTGATCGCGAGGATCTCGCTCGGCTGCGCCTGGCCGGTCTGGACGAGGTGGGCGATGCGGCGGGTGAGGACCGCGGTCTTGCCCGAGCCCGCGCCGGCGAGGATGAGCAACGGTCCCTCGCCGTGGAGGACGGCCTCGCGCTGGGGCTCGTTTAGGCCGTCGAGGAGGGTGTCGGGTGTCCCCGGTGCAGCATTCTCGGCGATCGAAACAGTCACATCGGTGAGGATACGGTCAGCGTCGGCCAATCGGCCCGCTCGGCGGTGGGTCTGAGATCGCCGATCGCTTCGAGCTCGCCGAAAGGGAGGGTCAGCTCACGCTCGAGCAGATCGAGGCGGCCTACGATGAAAAGCGCTCGGACCTGGACCACCACCACCGAGCCCTCTCCAACCGCCAAGGCCACCCGCCTCACCGAGCGTCGCCACGATGCACAGGCCGCCAGCCCGTCGGCTCCGCGGCCGGCGCCGTTTCTCATCGATCGATCCCTCCGACCGCTTCGTCGAGCGCTACCTGCCGGCCAGGAGACGAGGATCGCGCCCCAGCCGCAAGGCGTGCGATGCCGGGCGCGCTCCTACCCCGCCGCCGGGTCCGACCCCCCCGCCCGCCGCAGCGCCGTCACCTGCCCGCCTGGCTCGACCTTGCGGCCGGTCACCTCCTCGAGCGCGCCCTCGAGCTCGGCCACGCGCGCCGACAGGGCGCGGATCGCGTCGGCGACCGGGTCGGGGAGATGAGCCCAGTCGGCATCCGGCCCCTCGGGTCGTCGCCCGCCGACGCGCACCGGCCGACCCGGGTTCCCGACCACCGTCGAGTGCGCGGGCACGTCGTGGATCACCACCGAGTTCGCCCCCACCTTCGCCGCCCGCCCGACGTGGATCGGCCCGAGCAGCTTCGCCCCCGAGCCGACCACCACCTCGTCCCCGACGGTGGGGTGGCGCTTGCCGCGGGCGAAGCCGGTGCCCCCGAGGGTGACGCCCTGGTAGAGGGTCACCTGGTCGCCGATCTCGGCCGTCTCGCCGATCACGACGCCTCCGCCGTGGTCGATCAGGAGCGCGCGACCGATGCGGGCGGCGGGATGGATCTCGACGCCGGTCACCGCGCGGCTCAGATAGGCGACCGCGCGCGGGACGATCGGCATGTGCAGGTCGAAGAGGCCGTGCGCCACGCGGTGGGCGAGCAGGGCGTGGACGCCGGGATAGGTCAGCAGGACCTCCACGCTGCGCACGCGACGGGCGGCGGGATCGCGCTGGCGGGCGGCTCCGAGGTCCTCGCGCAGCTCGCGGGCAACGCGGGAGAGGGTGCCGAGACCGAGCACGGCTAGACGCGCTCGGGCGTGGCCGCGGCCGCGGGAGCCGGCCGCACCAGGTCGCAGCACGCGGGGCAGTCCGCACGCCGGCGGGTCGCGATCACGGTGGGCGCCGCGGTCGCGCCCTCGAACTGCAGGACGCGATCGCACAGCGGCTCGCCGACCCCGGTCAAGAGCTTGATGGCCTCGAGGGCTTGGAGCGAGCCGAGCACGCCGCCGATCGCCCCGAGCACGCCGGCCTCGCGGCAGGAGGGAACCGAGCCGGCCGGCGGCTCGACCGGGAAGGCACAGCGGTAGCAGGCCGACTCCCCCGGACGGATCGACAGCACGAGCCCGAAGAGCCCGAGCACGCCGGCCTCGACGAGCGGGATGCCGAGCGAGCAGCAGGTGTCGTTCACGAGGTAGCGAGTAGCGAAGGAGTCCGAGCAGTCGACGACGACGTCGGCGCCCGTGAGCAGGGCCTCGGCGTTGAGATCCTCGAGCCGGGCGGGGAAGGGCTCGACGACGACCTCGGGGTTGAGGAAGCCGAGCTTGACCATGGCGTTTTCGGCTTTGCGCGCCCCGACGTCAGGCGTCAGATGCAGCGGCTGGCGGTGGAGGTTCGAGAGCTCGACCTCGTCGTCGTCGACGACGCCGATGCGCCCGATCCCGGCCGCCACGAGATAGGTCGCCGCGGGACAGCCGAGGGCGCCCGCGCCGATCACCATCGCCCTGGCGGAGCGCAGGCGCTCCTGGGCGGCGCCGCTCCACTCCGGCATCACGAGCTGGCGCGAGTAGCGCTCGAGCTCTGCGTCGGTGAGGGTCATCGCCGCACGATCCTCACGCGCTCGGCGTCCTGGCTGACGAGGTGGCCTTCTTCACGGGCCGAGCGGGGAACCGACTCGCGCGGCTCCCCGGCGTCGAGCCGCACGAAAAGCTCCTGACCGGCCTGCATGGCCTCGAGCGCGAGCCGCGTGCGAACCCAGTTGAGCGGGCACGGCACGCCGGTGAGGTCGAGCTCCCGGCGAGCCGGCGGAGGGCTCGTCATGGCGCGAAGAACGGCGCCGACACGTAGCGCTCGCCCGAGTCGGGCAGGACGACGACGATCCGCCTGCCCTCCCACTCGGGCCGGCGACCGACCTCGATCGCCGCCCACAGCGCCGCTCCGCAGGAGATGCCGGCGAGCACGCCCTCGGTGCGGGTGCAGCGGCGGGCCGTCTCGATCGCGTCCTCGTCGGTCACCGCGACCAGCTCGTCGATGACCTCGCGGTTGAGCACCGCGGGGACGAAGCCCGCCCCGATGCCCTGGATGCGGTGCGGGCCCGGCGGGCGGCCCGAGAGCACGGCGGAGCTCGCCGGCTCGACGCCGACGACGTGCAGCTCGGGGTTTCGCTCCTTGAGCCGCTCGCCGGCGCCGGTGATCGTCCCTCCCGTACCGACCCCGCAGACGACGACGTCCACCCGCCCGGCCGTGTCGCGCCAGATCTCCTCGGCTGTGGCCCGTCGGTGGATCTCCGGATTGGCCGGGTTCGTGAACTGGTCGGGACGAAAGCAGTCTGAGCGGTCGCCGGCGATCCGGCATGCGGCCTCGACGGCCTCGTTCATCCCTCCCATCGACTCGACCATCGTCACCTCGGCGCCGTAGAGGCGCAGCAGTCCCGCCCGCTCCCGGCTCATCCCCTGCGGCATGGTGAGCACGAGCTCGTAGCCCTTGGCGGCGCACACGAAGGCGAGCGCGATGACGGTGTTGCCCGACGTCGCCTCGACGATCACCGTGCGCCCCGGCTCGATCCGTCCCTCCCGCTCGGCGGCCTCGATCATGGCCACGCCGATCCGATCCTTGACCGAGCCCGCGGGGTTGTAGACCTCGAGCTTGCCCACGAGCTCGGCGCGGCAC
>JACCUC010000323.1 GCA_013812065.1 Thermoleophilaceae bacterium
GGCTGGGGAGCTTGCTCGACCTCCCAGCGCAGGCCCTCGCCCCACAGCTCCGCCACTCGCTCGACGATGTATCGAACCGTTCGCGCGTCGCCGTCCGAGGGGCCGAAGTTCCAGCCGCCGGCGAGCGAGATGTCGCCCCAGAGCCGCTCGGCGAGCAGGAGGTAACCGCTCAGCGGGCTGAGCACGTGCTGCCACGGACGCATCGCTCCGAGATTGCGGACCGCCACTACCTGTCCCCGGCTCGCTCCTCTCATCAGGTCGGGGATCAAGCGATCCTCGGCGAAGTCGCCGCCTCCGATGACGTTTCCGGCCCGAGCCGAGGCGATGCGCGGGCGGTCGCCGTCAGCGAACGAGGCGCGGTAGGCGGAGGTGATGAGCTCCGCACAGGCCTTGCTGCTGCTGTAGGGGTCGCGACCCCCCAACGGCTCGTGCTCGCGGTAGCCCCACACCCACTCGCGGTTCTCGTAGCACTTGTCGGTCGTGACGTTGACGAAGACCCGGACGTCGCCGGTGCGCCGCACCGCCTCGAGCACGTTGACCGTGCCCATCGTGTTCACCTCGTAGGTGAGCACCGGTGAAGCCAGGGAGCGCCGAACGAGCGACTGAGCGGCCAGGTGGAAGACCACCTCGGGCCGCTCCCGCTCCACGACCCGAAGGACAGCCTCGGGCTCGCGGATGTCGCCCGCGACTGAGCGCATCTGCGTCCGCATGCCCGAGAGGTCGAACAGGGCGGGGTCGGTGGGCGAGCCCTCCGAGAATCCGACCGGCTCGGCACCGAGGCTGGCGAGCCAGAGGCAAAGCCAGCTGCCCTTAAAGCCCGAGTGCCCGGTCACGAGCACCCGCTTGCCGCACCAGAAGGAGCTCACCAGTGCCGGATCCACGGCGCGCGCCCGGAGTCCCACAGCTCCTGCAGGTGCTCCTTGTCGCGCAGGGTGTCCAAGGGCTGCCAAAAGCCGGTGTGGCGGAAGGAGGACAGCGACCCGGCCGCCGCGAGCTCCTCGAGGGGCTCGCGCTCCCAGACGGTCTCGTCTCCATCGATGAGCGCTCCCACTCGGGGGGAGAGCACGAAGAAGCCGCCGTTTACCCATCCACCGTCGCCCCGGGGCTTCTCGCGGAAACTTCGGATCCGGTCCTCTTCGAAGTCGATCGCGCCGAAGCGGCCGGGCGGCTGTACCGCCGTCGCCGTGGCTATCGTGCCCTGGGCCGCATGAAAGCCCAGCAGGGCAGAGACGTCCAGGTCAGCGACGGCATCTCCGTAGGTAAGGCAGAAGTCCTCCTCGCCGACGAACCCGAGCACGCGCTTGAGCCTTCCGCCGGTCATCGTCGACTCGCCGGTATCGACCAGCGTGACCCTCCATGGCTCGGTGCTGCTCTGATGGACCTCCATCGCGTTGCGGGTCATGTCGAAGGTCACGTCGCAGGTGTGCAGATAGTAGTTGGCGAAGAAATCCTTGATGACGTAGCCCTTGTGGCCCAGGCAGATGACGAACTCGTCGATCCCGTGGGCCGAGTACGTCTTCATGATGTGCCAGAGGATCGGCTTGCCGCCGATTTCGACCATCGGCTTGGGCCTGATCTGCGTCTCCTCGCTGAGGCGAGTGCCCTCGCCGCCGGCGAGGATCACGGCCTTCATGGGTACCTCGGGGCGCCCGAGGCGGACCCGTCTTGCGCTCGTGCCCCCGCGGGTCCTCGACCACCCGCCCGGGCACTGGCCTGCGCTCCGCCACGCACGCCTGAGAGCTTAGCCACAGGCTCGTCGCCTGACTCGTCGTGAGTCGGGGTCTTATAACCGGAGGTGGGTTCTATGCGATGTTCCGCCCGACCGCGAGGAGACCCTTCTCTGGTAGGCCCAGGCGCGAGTGAAACCCGGGGCTCGCGTTCGTCGGCCTCTGCCACGTCGTTGATCTGACTTAGTAGATCGGCGGCGGGTCCGTCGCGGCCTCGTGAGGCGCTAGGCTCGCCGCTTGGGTAACATGGGTACCATCCGTGAGACACTGCGACGATGGCTGTCCACTGCTGGAACGCACCCGACGGATCAGCCAGTGCAAGAGAAAGAGAATGGCCCCGCAGAGACGCGGCGATCGTGGCGTCTGGTGGCATGACAGCGGAGGCCGTCGAGGCGGTGGAGTGGCTGATGCAGGTACGGTCGGGGTGGTCGCGTCGGCCGCGCCTGCCCCCCCGGCGACGAAGACACGCTGCGTGACGGGGGCATCGGGTCGCTCATCAGCGAAGTGATGGTCGAGCGGCGGCTCGACCATGTCGCGTGCTGCGGCAGCGCACATGATCATCCTGCCGCGAGGCGAGACCGGCAGCCCGGGGTTCACGCGCCCGAAACGTGGTCCTTTCCCATCCCCCTGCATGCTGAGCTGCTCGACCAGACGGACTACTTCTATTCGCCGCGAAGGCTAGCCTCCGCTGAATGAGCCGTGGGCAGGGCTAGAGTCCCATCCCGTGCGAGCCGACCTTCGTACGATGGGCGCCGCCATTCGCCGGGCGATCATCGAGCAGTCGTGCCGCGCGCACGTCGGCCACATTGGCTCCTGCCTCTCGATCGCCGACGTAATGGCCGCCCTCTACGGGGACACGCTTCGCACCGCCGGCCAAAATGACCCTGATCGTGACCGGTTTATTCTTTCGAAGGGACATGCGGCACTGGCGCTATACGCCGCGTTGCGGGAGGCCGGGCACCTTTCCGAGGAGGAGCTCGAGACCTACTGTGCGGACGGCACGGACCTGAGCGGACATCCGGAGCACGCCCTCGCGCCGGTGGAGTTCTCCACGGGCTCGCTCGGCCACGGGCTCTCGATCGGCGCGGGCGCTGCGCTCGGAGCCCGGCTGCGCGCCTCTCCGAGCCGGGTCTTCGTGCTGCTGAGCGACGCCGAGTGTAACGAGGGGTCGGTGTGGGAGGCAGCGATGTTCGCGGCGCACCACGGCCTCACGAACCTGATCGCCATCGTCGATGCGAACGGCCAGCAGGCGCTCGGCCGCACGAGCGACGTGCTCGATCTCGAGCCGCTGTCGAGGCGCTGGGCCGCCTTCGGGTGGGACGCGCGGGAGGTCGATGGCCATGACCCGGAGGGCCTGGCCCGCGAGCTGGAAGAGCTGAATGCCGGGCTCGGGCCACCCCACGTGCTCGTCGCCCGGACCATCTTCGGCAAGGGTATTTCCTACATGGAGGGCGAGATCCCCTGGCATTACCTGCCGATGTCTGAGGAGCAGTACGCCCAAGCGCTGCGCGAGCTGGACACAGCCGCTTCCGACGTTCAATGAGGACAGGCACGTGAGACGGGCCTTCGTTGAGTCCCTTGTCGAGCTCGCCGAGCGGGACGACTCCGTGGTCCTCCTCACTGGCGACCTGGGCTACACGGTGATCGAGCCCTTTGCGGAGCGCTATCCAGGCCGCTTCTTCAACGTCGGCGTGGCCGAGCAGAACATGATCGGCATGGCGACTGGGCTCACCTCGTTCGGCCTCAAGCCGTTCGCCTATTCGATAGCCACCTTCGCCTCCATGCGTGGGTACGAGTTCATCCGGAACGGCCCCGTGTTGCACGAGCTGCCGGTGCGGGTGGTTGGCGTGGGCGACGGCTTCGACTACGGTCCAAACGGGGCGACGCACTTCCCCCTGGAGGATGTGGCTCTCATGCGCGTCCAGCCCGGGCTCGCCGTGGTCGCGCCCGCCGATCCCGTCCAGACCCGCTCGGCCATGCTCGCGCTGGCGGACCTCCCAGGGCCCGCCTACATCAAGCTCGGCAAGGGTGGGACCCCCGTACCAGGACTCGAAGGCCGCTTTCGGCTCGGTCGCACAGAGTTGATCGGCGATGGTGAGGATGTCGCGATCCTCGCCTACGGCAGCATGGCCGCGGAAGCCGTCGAGGCAATGAGCCTGCTCGAGGCAGAGGGAGTCCGCTCGACGGTCGGGGTGGTCGCCTCGCTCGCGCCTCCGCCCGTCGAGGATCTGGCGGAGCTGCTCGACCGCGTCCCGCTCGCCATCGCCCTCGAGGCGCACTACCTGACCGGCGGGCTCGGCTCGCTGGTGAGCGAAGTGGTGGCCGAGCGGGGGCTCGCGTGCCGGGTAATCCGGCAGGGAATGGCCACATTGCCCCGTGGGCAGACGGGCAGCCCGGCGTTCATGCGGTCCCGCCACGGCCTCACCGCCCAATCCGTGGCGGACTCGGCCGTGACTGTGCTCGAGTCGACCCGATGAGCACGGTGGCCGGCGGGGCCGGCCGGCGTGAGCGGATCAGCGCTGTCATTGCCTGCTACCGGGACGCGCCGGCCATCCCGATCATGCACGAGCGTCTTACTGCGGTCTTCCGTGACCTCGGCGTGGACTACGAGATCGTGTTTGTCAACGACGGCAGCCCGGACGATAGTCGGGAGGTGCTAGGGGAGCTGGCAGCGCGCGATCGCCGCGTCGTGGCCATCACCCACACGCGGGCGTTCGGTTCGCAGAGCGCCTTCACAAGCGGGATGCGGCTGGCCACCGGCGACGCGGTCGTCCTGCTCGACGGGGATCTCCAAGATCCGCCGGAGCTGATCCCCGAGTTCGTACAAAAGTGGCGAGACGGCTACACGGTCGTCTACGGCGAACGCGTCGACCGGGAGGCCCACCGGGTGATGCGCTGGGCGTACAAGCTCTTCTATCGTCTCTTCAGGCGAGTGTCCTACTTGGAGGTGCCGGTCGACGCCGGGGACTTCGGCCTCATGGACCGGCGCGCCGTTGACGCGCTGAACCGGCTGCCGGAGAAGCAGCGATTCCTCCGGGGCCTGCGGGCGTGGGTCGGCTTCCGGCAGACGGGCGTCCCATACCGACGCCCCGAGCGCATGTTCGGCCGCAGCACCAACTCGCCGCTGAAGAACCTCGGCTGGGCGCGGAGAGCGATCGTCTCTTTCTCATACGCGCCGCTCGACTTCATCATGGTGGTTGCGCTCGTCGTAGTCGGCGCGTCGTTCGCGGCGCTCCTGGCGCAGATAGTCCTGAAGCTCGCCTTACCGACCGCCGCGCCGAGGGGAATCACCACGCTGGTGGTACTAGTGCTCTTCATAGGAGGAGTCCAGTTGCTGTGCCTGAGCATCATCGGCTCCTACCTCGCCCACATGTACGACGAGGTCAAGGCGCGCCCCGCCTACGTCGTCGACGAAATCCTGAACGCGCCGCCCGAGCGTTGGGCAGAGGCCGACGAGTCGGATAGAGGTGCCGTGCGGGCCGCCCGAAGGCGTCCCGGGAGCGTCTCTTGACCGGCCCGGGACGCGAAGGCGCCTCCCGGACTCTTGTTACTGGGGCCGGCGGCTTCGTGGGAGCGAACCTCGTCCGCCGCCTGGCCGCTGCCGGACACCAGGTGACCGCGGTAGTCCGTCCGGCGGGCGACCTCTGGCGGCTCGCAGCGCCCGGGGGCCTCGAGGGGGTCGAGGTCCGTCCGCTCAATCTCGTCGATGAGGGGGCCGTCGAGCGCGCGGTGAGCGAAATCCGTCCGCGGTGGGCATTCCACCTCGCCGCGCACGGCGCCTACTCCTGGCAAACCGACGCTCAGCAGATCTTTCGGACCAACCTGCTGGGGACGGTCAACCTCGTGGAGGCTTGTCGCGCATCTGGCTGCGAGGCGCTTGTGCACGCCGGCTCGTCGTCGGAGTACGGGTTAAAGGACCACCCTCCCGACGAAGAAGAACCGCTCGAACCCAACAGCGAATATGCAGTAGCGAAAGCTGCGGCGACGCTCTACTGTCGACACGCCGCGCGGGAGGGCTCGATGCGCATCGTGTCGTTGCGGCTCTACTCGGTGTATGGGCCGTTCGAGGATCCGCGGCGCCTCGTGCCCACGCTGGCCGTTCGCGGCCTCCGCGGCGAGTGGCCCCCACTCGTGGACGCCGAGGTGGCGCGCGACTTCGTGGCCGTGGAGGATGCGCTCGAGGCGTTCCTCCTCGCGGCGACCCGCCCCGGGCCGGCGCCCGGGGCGGTCTACAATGTCGGCACCGGACGGCAAACCTCCGTCCGGGAGATCGTGGAGGTGGCCCGCCGCGCGCTCGAGATCGAGGCCCAGCCCTACTGGGGAACGGCTCAGCGGCGGCGCTGGGACACGACGACCTGGGTAGCGAGCACGGAGCGCATCCGGCGGGAGCTCGGCTGGGAGCCCGGGATAGCGCTCGACCAGGGCTTCCGGCGCATGGCCGACTGGCTTCGCTCGACGCCGGAGGTGTGGCCAGCGTACGGAGTCGCGCTCCATCCTAAACTTGGTTCATGAGCTGTCCCGATAGGAACGTGCGGCCCTTTGAGCGGGACATCCTCGTTCATGGCGGCTACCTCTACGCCGGTGACCAGCTGAGCGCTCGGCTCGCCAATGCTCGCCAGACCGAGGCGGTGCTGGCGGCGACCGACTTCGAGAACGCCCGCGTCATCGACATCGGCTGCGGAGACGGCACCTACACGCACGAGCTCGCGGCCCTCGCGCGCACCGCGCAAGTCCACGGCGTGGATCTCGCCGGCGAGGTTATCGAGGTGGCGCGCGCGAAGAGTGACGGTGACCATAAGGTGAGCTTCCAGGTGGCCAGCACATACGAGCTTCCGTACCCCCACGACGCATTCAACCTAGCCGTTCTCCGAAGCGTTCTTCACCACGTCGACCGGCCGGTCGACGCGCTCCGTGAGGCCTTCCGCGTGGCGCCGACCTTGGTCGTAGTCGAGCCAAACGGCCTGAATCCCGGCCTGAAGTTCAATGAGCGCTATTCCCAGTACCACGTCGAGCACGGCGAGCGGTCCTACTCGCCCCGGCAGCTCGACCGCTGGGTCGCCGCACTCGATGCTCGGGTAGTGCGGCGGCAGTGGGTCGGTTTCGTCCCGACGTTCTCGCCGGACTGGTACGCGCGGATGGCGAAGCGGGTAGAGCCGCTGGTCGAGCGGACACCCGGTGTCATGGCGCTCGGCTGCGCCCAGTACGTCTTCACGGCCAGCCGGGACCAAGCCGCTAGGCCGGAAGTTGCCTCCAGGCCACCGCCGCGAGGTTTCCGACGGGCAGCGTCAGCGCTACTGCGCCGACCCCAGCGCGGTCGAGCGCCGCGATAAGACCGCGCTTCGTGCGGCGCCCGAGCGGAGCGAGGCGCAGCCAATATCGGAGCGGGTAGCGGTTCCGAAAGCGGCAGAGCTCGACATCTCGGAAGCCGGCACGCTCGAGCAGTGCGTGCAGCGAGCGGGGGGAAAAGAGCTGAAGGTGCTCGATGTCGTAGATCGGCGACCGCCGGCCCAGGAGCCGGTTCGTGACCGCACGCCGATCGTGGCAGACTACGAAGAGCGCTCCTCCTTCCTGGAGCACTCCGTGCGCGGTCTGGAACGTCACGAGGGGGTCGCGCAGGTGCTCCACCGTCTGCAGGCAGCTCACCAGCCGGAACCGTCCCGGCTCGTAGTCCCCCGCGCGCAGGACGTCCTCCCGGATGAGCGGCCGGACATCCGGATCGGCGGCCGCGAGCGCCGCCAGCGAGGGCTCGAGCCCGACCAGGTCGTCGAAGCCGTGCTCGCGGAGCACGCCCAGGAATGCCCCGTCGCCCGCCCCGACGTCGAGCACGCCCCCTTCTGCAGGAAGGCGCGGAACGACCTCCCGCAACAGCCCACCATAGGTGGATGCCGCGTATTGCGCCTCCTCTCGACTGTCGTATCCGGCGTCGCGGTAGGCGGCGGCCAGTGCTTGTCCGGCCGGGGCGGGGCTTGCGAACAGCAGGTCGCATACGGGGCACTCGACGAGCCGCCAGTGCATGAGCTCCGGGAGCTTGCGCGAGGCGAACGCGAAGCGGTCGAGCCGCGCTGGGTCAAGGCGCTCACCGTACCGGACCCGTCCAGCGTCCGCCGCTGTGCCGCAAACCGGGCATGCCCGCGCCGCCGTCTCCAGCGGAAGTTGGTAGGACGCCCCGGTCACGGCGCGCCTGATGCCCCTTTATTGTCCACGTTGGTGAAAGTGGTCCTCAACGTCTCACTTGGTGAGGTCTTCGTCCTGCTCCGGAGGAGCCGCAGTGCCGATAGCTTAAGGTGGGCATGCCGAGTTCGGGGCGACGGCGTCGCGCGAATTCGGGCAAGGCAGGCCGTCGAGCGGCTGGGCTTAGAAGCGTCAGTGGAGCAGGTTCACGGTGCCTTTCGCTAAGGCGCCTGCCCGGAGGTGGCAGGTGTCACGCCCTCCTACCAAGATCGCGAGATGGCCCTCTTGGACGCTTCCGAGCGGCGTGGTGCTGGTCTTGTCCCTGTTAGTAGGCGGCTTCGCGCTGCTGTCGTCGGTCATCGTCCTCGTCGCCGGCCAGTCGAACACGGTCGAATGGGCGCTGTACCTGCTTACCCTCACGGTGCTGGTGCCGGCTGCGATCACGGTCGGGCGGCACCTCGCCGGAACGCTCGAGGCCGCTGGCGGTCCCACCGCCGTCTCCGGGCTCGCCGCGCGCGCCGCCGCTGGGCTCCTCGCCGTGGTCCTTGTCTCGCGGTCTGCCTACTCGTTTGGCTGGTCGAGCTCCGCCTTCCTGCTCCCCCTTACGGCCGTGTGGGCCGGGGCACTAGTGCTGACAGGGCTCAGGGTCCGCCGGCGAGATCGGCCAGGCGGTGGGGTCCCCGCCCCGAGCACCTGCCGCGGGTGGATCATCGCCGCGGCCCTCGGGTGGGTGTGCGTCCTCGGCTTCCTCCCGCCCGAGCTCCTGCGCCCGCTCAAGCTCGCTGGGTCCCTTGTGATCGCGGGATCGTTGACGGCGCTACACCTTCGCCGCCGAGGCCCTGGCAGGCGGCGCTCGACCGCATGGATGTTGGACGCGACGGCCGTCGTGCTCGTGCTCATGACCATGACGGACGTCTCGGGCTACCTCGAGTACCTCCGGCCGGACGCAAGGACGTTCGTGCGCGGCGACGGGACGGTGCTGACCCCCGAGATATTCACTTCTTCGCACCGCCACCATCAAGGCTTCTGGCTCGGGCCGCTGAACGAGGTGGTGCACGGGCAGGCGTTGCTCGTTGACGTGACTTCCCAGTACGGGGTGGGCGTCCTCTACTTCCTGGCCGTCTTCTTTCAGATCGCCCCGTTGGGGTACGGGTCGCTGTCGCTTGCCGCCGGGTTTTTGACGGCCGTCCAGTACGCGCTCATCTACGGGATAATGCGGTTCGGAGGCTGCCCAAGGACGCTTGCAGTTGCCGGGATCGCGGCCGCGGTCTTCGGGCTCGTGGCCGGGGCGATCGGCTCCCCGGCCGATTACCCGAGCATAGGTGCGCTGCGCTTCGGGATCCCGTGGCTGATCGTTGCCTTGGCTGTGTTGTCCGCTCGGTGGCAACGACATCGTGCGCCGCTGCGGGTCGCCGCAGCGGCCCTTGTCGGCATTGCCTCGGTGTGGAGCTTCGAGACCTTCGTGTACGCGAGCGCCGTCTTCGCTGCGGTCGTCTCGTTCGAGGTGGCCACCCTGGAGAGATACCGCGTACGCACGTTCGGTCGCGACATTCTCGCCGCCGCCGGCTGGTGCGTAATCGCCCACCTGGCGCTGGCGGTGGCAACCAGGATTTTAGCTGGGAGTTGGCCCGACTGGTCAACCTACCTAGCCCTCCTGCGACTCTACTCCGCTGGCGACGTGTACCGGGTCGTGGCGGAACCCTGGTCTCCGGGCCTCCCGCTCCTCCTCTTGCACCTGGCATCGGCGATCGGCCTAGCAGCCCTGCTCATGCGGCGGCGCAAGCTGGTGCTCGACCGCCGCCCCCTCTTTCTGGTGATCGCCGCCGCGAGCGGGCTGGGCATCGCCTCGTTCAGCTACTTCGTTGGGCAGTCAGACCCGAACGCGCTCATCTACTCCGCCCTTCCAGCCGTGGTCGAGGGAGGCCTGTGGGCGGCGTTGGTGGGAGAGCGGCTGCTTTCAGCCGGGCAGGTCTCGAGGGTAGTCGCCACCGGAGCCGCGTTTTGGCTGGCCGCACTGCTCGCGATATCGGGATGGCCGGACGCGACCGTCAAGTGGCGGCGGACCGCGCTCGCCCACACCATCCCAGCCGGGGACGGCGAAGGCTCTCTCGGCGCCGCCGTCCTGCGACTCTGGCGATCGCCACCCAGCGACCCACGCGCGCTGATTGGGCAGGCATTGCTCGCGCGCAACCTTCCACCTGGGGAGACGGCCCTCGTCATCGCCGAGCCCGAGCTGAGCGTCGAGACGCTCGTGCGCAGCGGTAGGGCCAACGCTCTTCCGATCAGCCACCCCGAGCAGGACAACCTAGTTCCGGACAAGGCTGACTCGCGTGTGATTCGGGCGGTCAACGGCCTCTCGCCGGGAACCCTCATGCTCATCCAGCGGAAGGCGGTGGGAGCACCGACCAAGCTGCCGGGGCGCCCTCCGGACCACCGCAAGCTAGTTCGGCTGCAGAAGCTGGCGCTGGACCGGATCCGGGCCAGGTTCCTCCTCGAAGAGGTCGAGCGCAGCCCCAGCGGCCTCGCGATCGTACGGCTTCTCCCACGGCCGACGACGTAGTAGAGCTGACCAGCTCCCTCGTTGGGACAGCTCGGGCGGTAGCCAGCTTACCGTCGTCAATCCTGGAGCAGCGGTGGGCTCCGTGGACGCCGGGAGCGGTCGAACTACTCGACCGCCTCCCTTAGGATTTCCCTCGTGGTAGTGGCCGCCGACCTCTTGTCTCGCGAGGCTCTCCTCCTGCTCCTCCTCGGGGCACTAGGCAGTGGGCCAGCCGCACTCCTGCCCCCGTGCGTTCCGACGGTCGCCCGGGTCGCTCTGGCCCCCGCCCTCGGGCTCGCAGCCGGCTCGGCGCTCCTCGTGACGGCCGCCCACCTCATCTCGATGGCGACGGCCGCCTGGCTGGTGGCGGTGCCGGGCGTCGTCGTGTCCGTCGCGGTGGCGGCGGCGCACGTCCGGCACCGCCCGGAGGAGCGGAAGCCCTGCCGTCTGCGAGCGGACGCAGCCGCCGTGGCTGTCCTGCTCGTAACGGTGGGCGCAGGCTTCAATGCCCCACTGGTGACGAAGGACACTCAAGGTCCCTTCGGCTACAACGTCGCTGACTTCGCCTTCTACACCTCTTGGCAGGCCGCGCTGGAGCGGGACGACGTGCGTGCTGAGCGCCACGGTCCGCCCTGGGACCTCTCGGCCGAGGTCGCGACAACCTCCTTGAGATCGGCGCAATTTCAGTGGGGATCGACGGCCGTCCCCGCGAGCGCCAACGCACTCTTCGACTGGCGTCCCTCCGACTCCCAGTCGGCGTACCTGGTGACGTTAGCGCTCGTCGCCGCTTTGGGCGCGTTCGCGGCCATCCGCACGGTGGCCGGTGCTGTGCTGCCGGCGCTGCTCGGCGGTCTGCTCGCGGCTGGCCCCGTCGCGTACCAGCTCTACGTCGATTCGGAGCAAGGCGCACTCACCGGCATGGCGCTCATGCCGGCAGCCGTCCTAATCGCACTCCTGACTTCGCGGCGCGCGGCGCGGCCCTGGCTTCTCCTCGGGCTCGTAGGCGCCGGCATGCTCGCCGTCTACCCGCTTTGGGCGACCGCCCTCGCGCTCGCCGCGGCGGCTGTGGTGGCGGTCGAGGGGCTGGTCCGCGCCCATGGAGGCCGTCTTCAGCTCCGCTTCTTTGCCCGTTCCGCCGGGTTCCTGACCTCGGCGGCGACCGTAGCTGCATTGCTCTCCCCAGCGGCCATCGTGCGCACGGTCCGGTACTTGCACTTTGCAACCACTGACCTTTTCGATCGCGAGATCGCAAACCTGAACCTCTTTCCCCGGAGGGATCTGCCGCAGTACGACCTGGGCCTGGACTTCTCTCCGGGCTGGCTCCTCCAGACGCACCACTTCTACGACGGCCAAGGGCTCGCCCCCTGGGTCGTCGACATCGCCGGACCTATCGCGCTGGCCATGCTCGCCGCCTACGGCATCTGGCGCTTTGGGGGGGGCTGGGTGCTCCTCGTCGTGATGGCTATTTCCACGGCGCTGGCCCTGTATTCGTGGGCCGCCAACGACTGCACGCACTGCGCCGCCCGAGCCCTCCTACTGATGGAGTCACCCGTATCAATTGCTGTCGCGCTGGGCGTCGCTGCCGTCGCCGCTGCCAAGAGCCTGCCACCCTGGCTCGCTCGCACCGTGGCGGCGCTCGCCGGTGCAGCGATCCTCGTGGCCGTCGCGAGCGTGTCTTGGTCGCTGGAGCAGAAGACGGTGGACGCCGACCGGTTCCTCTCCGCCGACGTGCGCGCCCTCCTTCCGCAGCTCGACGGCTGGCGCGGCAGCGTCCATCTGGAAGCGCTCGAAGCTGACCTCTCCGCCACGGCGTACGAGACACCTGCCATCTACGCCGCCGTCAAGGACGCCGACACCCGTGTGAGCGTCGGTGCGGAGAGCAACCCTGGTCGCCCCGCGGGCCAATCGGCGCTACTGACGCTGGGACGGTTCCGCAAAGATCTGCGCGGACCGGAGTTCGATCCGCGCTACGACTTGGTGCTCACGCCACTGGCGAGCGTCGAGAACACTCGGCGTACACTCGACCGTCGCGGCCGGTATGCATTGCAGGCCCGAGGCCGACCGGTCGATGCCCTAGTCACTGCGGGCGTCGGTGTCGCCCCCAACGACCGCAACGGCCATGTCCGCGTCCGCGGGCCGCTCAAGATTTGGGTGGTCGCGGATCGCCCGATGGACGCGCGGCTCGAGGTGGAGCTACGCGGGCGTGGCACCTCGAGGACGGCCCCGGCGGCAGGCACGCGGACACTCGCCCGAGCGCCGGAGCGCGTAGTCCTCTGCACGCCGGTCGCCGTCAGTACGGGGGCCGCCCGCCTTAGCCTGGCGCTGAGCACGAGGCCGCCTGGCAGCCGAGCGCCAGCCGAGTCGCGCGTGCCTGGTGGGCTCTTCCTGCACTCCGTCCACGCGCTGAAGGGCGGCTGCGGCGCTGCTGCCGCCCACCCGTTGGAAGACACAGACCCGGTACGGTCACCCGCCCGTCCCAGGCCTTGAGTCCAGCATGGGGGCCCAGAAACCTACGCCGTACGCGACGGCGAGTCTTCGAGCGCGACGGCCGTGCGCGCCAAGATGACGCTCGGAGGGGACGCGCCTACGATCGGGTCCACCCCCAGGGACGAGGTAAGCGCCCCGTAGCCCATCCGCTGCCTCTCCGCGCTGAGAGCCGGGTGTCCTCCTCCCGCCCGCCGTCGACACCCGAAGCGGCCGCTTTTTGTAGTCGCTTCTGGGCGTCGTCCCAGGTACTTCGGACGCCATCCGGGAGTGAACGAGGCTGTCGCCCCTCAACTCCTCGCCGGCGCCCGCGCCGGCACCAGCGCTCGCGCAACCGGCGTCGGCGCCGGCACCGGACGCCACGGGGGCATCCCCGCCGAGCGCTGGAGCGAGCGCCGGAGCTGCTCGACGTCGGGTGGGGCGTCGGCGATCTCGTGCTCCGGATTGAGCCTCAGGTTTGGATTGAAGAATGGGTCGCCGCTGCGCAGGAGCGGCTCCCAGCGCTGTTTGAACTGCTCGAGGTCGGCCGGCCAGGGGTCGTCACCCCGCGACGCCCGGCAATGGTGGGTGAGCACGACCTCCGGAGTCCACACGACCCGGCGCCCGGCGTTCCACACGCGCAGCGAGAGGTCGACGTCGTTGAAGGCCATGACAAGATCCTCATCGAAGCCGCCGAGGTCCCAGAAGAGGCGCGCGGACAGCATCGCGCAGGCGGTGCCCACGGCGGCGCTGTTGCGGATCAGCTCGAGCAGGTGCTCGCTGCCGCCCGTTTCCGGCGCGTGAAGGTGGAGCTGGGTGCGGGGCGCCTCGGTCAGCGAGCCGAGCAGTACGCCTCCGTGCTCGACGTGGCCGCCGGGATAGACGAGCTTGACCCCCACCTTCCCCACGCCGGGCTGCTGCGCCTGGCCGACCAGCCGCTCGATCCAGCGAGCGGTGAGAACCTCGACGTCGTCGTTGAGGAACAGCAGATACTCCCCGGTCGCCGCCCTCGCACCGATGTTGTTGGCCGCAGAGTAGTTGAAAGGCCCGGGCGCGCGGACGATCCGGTGCTCGAGTCCGTCGAGCGACCGCCGGGCGAGCTCGAGCTCTCCCTCGCCGGAGTTGACCACGACGAGCTCGAACTGGTCGTAGCTCGTGTGCTCGCGCACGGAGGACAGCAGCTTGACCAGCAGGTCCTCGCGCACGCCGGTCGTTACGACCGCCGAGACCTTCGGCCGCGCCATCGGCTCCCAGGTGACGCGCCGCCGCCCGGGCCCGAGCGGGCGCACGTCTCCCGACGAGCCCCGGCGTCGGACAGCCGCCCGGACGAGCTCCGCGTCGTGCTCGTCGTCGGGCGGAGCGGAGTCGGCCAGGCTCACGAGGACATCCGGCACTCGCTCGACGTGCAAATCGGCGTCTAGCAGCCGCAGGAGGACGTCGTAGACGGACGAGGGGGGAACGCCCTCGGCGTCGAGTGCCGCGCGTGCGGCTCCCCGCCCGAGCGCCACGAACGGCCCGATGTAGTCGGTCGAGAGC
>JACCUC010000324.1 GCA_013812065.1 Thermoleophilaceae bacterium
CGCCTCGCGCCACCGCACGACCGCTGCGCCGGCGCCGTGTCAGGCGGATGCTCCACCTTTCAGCTCGGTGCCGTCGTAGAGCTTCCTGACGCGAACCGTCCCCGCCGGCGCGGCGCCGAGGCACAGCTCGCACAGAACGCATTCGTCGAGATTCGCCTCGACGATCTCGACCCGCCCTCCCGCGTCGGCGTAGATGTCGACCGGACAGGCCTCCTCGAGGCGGCGGGCGAGTTCAGCGTCTTCCCGAATCGAGTCGTCGACTTCGACGTCGATGAAGAGACCGGCCATCAGGCTGCCGCCCGGGCGCCGAGGCGCTCCTCGACCATGCCCGGAATCTCGGCGATCCCCTGCGCCACGGCGATCCCCGCGGCCTCGAGCCGCGCGATCTTCTCGGCCGCCGTGTCGGCTCGGCCCTCTACGATCGTGCCGGCGTGACCGAAGCTCATGCCGGGCATCGCGTCCATGAAGCGACCCGCCATGAAGGCGACGATCGGCAGGCGCGAGTCGTTCTCGGTGACCCAGCGGGCGAGCTCGGCCTCCATGCGACCCCCGGGCTCCGAGTAGATGACGATCGCCTCGGTCTGGGGATCGTCCTCGAACAGCGGCATCAGCTCGGCGTAGGTCAAGCCGATGATGGCGTCGCCGCCGATCGAGATCGCCGTCGAGACCCCGAGGCCGGCGGCGGTAAGCGTCGAGGAGATCTCGGTGGTCATGCCGCCCGAGCGTGACATCACCCCGACCGGTCCCGGCTGGTAGGCCTTGGCGGCGTCGCGGGCCGGGCCGCCGATGCCGCCCATCTTGCCGACGCCCGGGCGGATCACCCCGAGGCAGTTGGGGCCGATGATCCGGGCGCCGCGCAGCTCGGCGAGCTCGACCATCTGAGCGACGTCGTAGCGGGGGATGCGCTCGGTGACGATGACGACGAGCTTCACGCCGGCCTCGATGGCTTCGAAGACCGCGTCGCGGGCGAAGGCGGGAGGGACGGTGACCACCGAGCCGTCGGGCACCTGCCCGGTGGCCGCGACGAGCTGGGCGACCGAGTCGAACACCGGCACCCCGTGGATCTCGCGGCCGCGCCGGCCGGGAGTGACGCCACCGATGATGGTCGAGCCGTAGTCGAGGCACTCGCGCGTGAGGTTGACCGCCTCGCGCCCGGTGATGCCCTGGACGATGAAGGTAGTCCCTTCATCGATGAGGATCGACATCGTGCCTAACCCTCCACGACCTCGCCGGTGCCCGAGAGGCGCTCGGCCGGCGGCTTCTCCTCGCCGGCGCGCTCGCCGGGCAGCGGCTTCGCTCCGTCGGGGCGCGTCGAGACCTTCTCGACGGCGATCCGCGCCGCCTCGTGCATCGAGACCGACCGGTCGCAGTACTCGACCCCGTAGCGGGCGAGGATCTTGAAGCCCTCCTCCTCCCAGGCGCCGGGGATGCGGAAGATGGCGATCTTCTCGGCGGGGTCGTGGCCGAGCTCGACGCAGGCCTTGACGACCCCGCGGGCGACGATGTCGACGCGGGTGTTCGAGACGATCGACATCATCACGGCGATCTTCTCGACGCCGGGCTTCTGGAGCACGAGCTTCGTGAGGTTGGCGGCCTTCGAGACGCTCGGGTTGCCGCCGATCTCGCAGTAGTTGGCGGGGTCGCCGCCGTGGCGGCGGACGGCGTCGAACAGGGTCAGCGAGCCGCCGCCCGCACCGATCACGAGGCCGAGGTTGCCGTCGAACTCGGTCACGTTGCCGGCGACGCCGCGGTGGTCGACCGAGTCGATCCGCCCGCCCTCGACCTCGAACGGCGTCGCCTCGCGCGCCTGGCGGGTCTCCTCGTCGCCCACTCCGAGCTCGGCCAGCAGTACCTTCTGGCGCGGGCGAGCCTCGTTCTCCATGTCCATGTGCGCGTCGACCGCCACGAACGAGCCGTCCTCGAGCTTCACGAGCGGGTTGATCTCGGCGAGGGTCATGTCGTACTTGACGAACAAGCGTGCGAGCGCCGAGAGGATCGGGGTCAGGCGCGTGAGGTCGCGGCCGGTGACGCCGGTCTGGGCGATCGCGTCCTTGGCGCGGAAGTCCATGTGGGGGAGGACCGTCGAAAAGAGGCCGCGACCGATGTGCTCGGGGTGGGTCTCGGCGACCTCCTCGATGTCGATGCCCCCCATGTCCGAGAACACGAAGGTCGGCAGCTTGCGCACGCCGTCGTAGATCACACCGGCGTAGTACTCGTGGGCGATCGGCGCCTTGGCGGCGACGAGGACGCCGCGGGGGGCATGGCCGCTGATCGCGAGGGCGAGGATGTCGCGCGCGTGGGCCTCGCACGCCTCGGGCGTGTCGGCGAACTTGACCCCGCCGGCCTTCATCCGTCCGCCGGTGAGGACCTGGGACTTGATGACAAGCGGCCCACCGATCTGCTCGGCGGCCGCGCGGGCCTCCTCGGCGGTGCTGGCGAAGCCGGCGGCCGAGGTCGGGATCCGCTCGCGCTCGAGGATGCGGCGGGACTCGTACTCGAAGAAGCGCATGGAGGGGGCGAGAATCTAGCGGCGCCAACTTGGCAAGCATTAGTATGGGTGACAAGGTGAAGACGACAATCGATATTGCCGACGGCTTGCTCGAGGAGGCAAGAACCCATGCCAAGGCAGAGGGCACGACCCTGCGCGCACTCGTGGAGCGCGGCCTGCGTGAGGTCTTGGCCAGGCCCGTGCCCGAGAAGCCGTGGCGGTGGGAGCCGGTCACCTTCGAGCTCCACCCCGAGCCCGGTGTCGATCTCCGCAACTGGGACCAGGTGCGCGAGATCATCTACAGCGACGAGCCGTGATCGCGCTTGACACGAACCTGCTCGTGTACGCGGCGGACACCGGATCGCGGGACCACTCCCGCGCCCGCGAGGCTGTGGCCGAGGTCGTGCAATCGCCTGCGTGGGCGCTTCCGTGGAGCGTGGCCCACGAGTACCTGAGGGTGGTGACGGCCCAGCGCATCGGCGGAGGCCAGGTGCCGCTTGAAACCGCGATTCGCTCGATCGAGGCCTATCTCGCGGCGCCCGGCGTGCATACGCTCGCGGAGCCGCCCGGCTACTGGCGTGCGTTTCGGAACGTGGTCACCGTCGGCGGGGTGAGCGGATCGCGCATCTTCGACGCGCGTATCGCCGCCACCTGCCTCGCGAACGGTGTGAGCGAGCTCTGGACCGCCGACCGGGGCTTCAGCCGGTTTCCCGGTCTGAAGGTGCGCAACCCGCTGGTCGGATAGCCGGGCGGGGCCCGTCGACCGGCTCGCGGGCAACGGCTCCGGGAGCTTCTTCGTCGCGGAGCTGACCGCGGCCGACGGCGCTCAGCTCGGCCGGCGAGGCTCGGGCGCTCCGGCGAAGCGGCGATGCCAGCCGAGCACGCGTCCCGCAGCCACGATCAACGGAAACAGGAGGCGCTGGACCGGCCGGGGGATCATCATCAGCATCTCGAACTCGCTGCGGTAACGCAGCGAGAGGTAAGCCCGAGTTCCGCAGTTCGCAGGCACGCAGAGGGCACTCAAGTCCGCATCGCGAGCGGGATTGAGCGTGCCTGTGGCAGACGCGGCCGTGTGTCCACGCCACGGCTGGGCGTGAGCTGGCGGCTCAGGTGGGATCGAGGGCGGTGATGCGAGGCGGCGGGTCGATCGCGAGCGCGGTGAGGATCTCGCGCTGCTCGGGGGTGA
>JACCUC010000002.1 GCA_013812065.1 Thermoleophilaceae bacterium
CCTCGTCGTATTCGGGGTACTGAGGGGGCGCCTCCCCGACGCTTTCGACGATCCGGGGATAGTGCCCCCCGTCGTCGGTCTCGATCTCGCGCAGCACGAGCCGTACCCGCCACTCGTCGCCGAAGTCGAACAGGTAGGCGATCCGCTGTCCCTTGTGCAGCCGAAGCCGGTTGAGTCGGGTCTGGGCGCTCTTCGGAGCTGGTCCGGTGGCGAATGGCCCGAGGGGGCTCGGCTGGGCAGCGTGGAACGGGTGGGTGTACTCGCTTCCGTCGCGTCCCCAGAACTCGCCCTTGAGCCAGAACGAGTACAGGTGGTCGTCGTCCCAGTCGAAAGCGCCCTGGAGCTGGTGGTTCAGATCGACCAGGGTCTGGCCGCTATGAACGGCAAGCTTGCGGCGGACGCCTCGAAACCCCACCAGTTCAGCGCTGAAGATGTAGACGGAAGACGGCATCGGCTCCTCCTCTCGCGGGTTGAGCAAGCCACCCTACGGCGCGGCGCGGACGCGACACGCCTTTGCCTCTGACCTCGGTCGCACCCTACGATCCGGGCATGGAGCGTCTGCCGCCGTTCGTTCGGCGCTTCGGTCGACCACGCGGGGAGATGCGCCGCGCGATCGCCTCGCTGTCGCGCTACATCGCCGGCAACGCTCAAGGCAAGCGCTTCCAGTTCTGCTGGTGCGACCTGTGGACCTGTCCCAGCAACCTCACCAACGTCTTCGCCTTCGAGGACGACTACGCCATGGGCATCCTCAGCTCGAGTGCCCACCTCGCCTGGGCGAAGGGCGAGTCCTCAACCCTGCGCGTTGACCTTCGCTACACCCCGACCTCCGCCTTCGAGACCTTCCCCTGGCCGGAGCCCACGGCCGAAGCGTACGAGGCCATCGGCGACCTCTCGCGCCGCATGTACGAGCGCCGCTCGGAGATCTGCGTCGAGCGGGGCATCGGCCTCACCACCCTCTACAACCAGGTCGACGATGGAGCATTCACCGACCTTCGCGACCTCCACCGGGCCCTCGACGAGGCCGTCGCCGTTTCCTACGGCTGGCCACGGACGGCGGCACACGACCCCGCCGACTCGAACGCCCGCCTGCTCGCGCTCAACGAGGAGATCGCCTCGGGGCGCCGTCCCTATGCGCCCTTTGCGGCGGGACAGCCCCTCACCGGCTGAGATCCTGCGCCCTATTCCGGCTCGACTCCCAGCATCGCCTCGACCGCCGCCACGAAACGCTCGCACGTCTCGACGATGTTGCGGGCCTCCTCAGGCGTGTAGCGAACCGGCGCGTAATCGGCGTACTCGCGCTTCTTCTGTACGGCGTGCGCGGCGGCATGGAGGCGCGCGTCGAAGCGACCGGTCACGACGAACGTCTCGCGGAACAGTCCCCACGTACCTTTATGGCTCCGCGTATGCCGATCCTCTTCGCTCAGCGCGGCACGGGCAGCGTCGAGGGCCGCATAGTAGGCGATGCTCACCACCGGAGTCCCGACGTCAGCCCCGACGCCGAGGCGCGCGAAGTCGATGCGTTCGCGGGCCTCCTCCAGCAGCTCCTTCGTCCGCGGTCGCATCTCGCCCGGTTGAAGCTCTGGCGCGGGCGCTCTCGCCCCCGGCAGACCCTCCGGATCGCCCGCGAGCACGATGCGGTCGCGGTCGACCTCCTTGACGAAAAACGCCTCGACGCCCCGCCGCTCGGCCAGCCAGTCGAGGTCGTAGACCTGGATCGAGAAGAAAAAGCGGTTCGCTCCCTCGGCATCGGCGGCCTGGTCGAGCATCTCCTGGACGCGGTCGCGCCGCCGCGCGCGATCGGTGATGACCAGCAGGTCGACGTCGGACTCGGGCCCCGTCCGCTCCCCACGAGCGCGCGAGCCGTAGAGCCAGGCTCCGCGAAGGCTGTTCCCGAGCTCTCGCTCGAGCTCTCGGGCAAACCGCTCGAGCGCTCTCCTCTCCGGCGCGCTCAGCAGTGCGTCGGCGAGTGTGGACATGACTCGACTGTACTCTCGCTCCCGATCGAGCGGCCGGTCCCGCGGTCACTCCAGGTTCACTCGGCGCCCCGCCCCACGGCTAGACTCGAATCGTGCCCTCGGAGCGCCAGATCAACGTCGGCGGGGTACTTATCGGCGGCGGTGCGCCGGTCGCGGTGCAGTCGATGACCAAGACCGAGACCGCCGAGCTCGAGGCGACGATGAGCCAGATCCGCCGCATCGCCGAGGCGGGAGCCGACATCGTGCGGGTCGCCGTGCCCCGCGACAAGGACATCGAGGCCCTCAAGGAGATCGTCGTCGACTCGCCGATCCCGGTGATCGCCGACATCCACTTCAACCACACCCTTGCCCTCAAGGCGATCGACGCGGGCGCGCACTGCATCCGCCTCAACCCGGGCAATATCGGCGGGCCGGACAAGGTCAAGCAGGTGGCCGACCGGGCGAAGGCCGCCGGCGTGCCGATGCGGATCGGGGTCAACTCCGGATCGCTGCCCAAGCACCTGCACGAGCTCGAGCGCGAGGACTCCGTCGAGGCGCTCGTGCGCGCCGCGGTCGAGTTCGTCGAGCTCATGGAGTCGCTTCGGTTCGAGGACTTCAAGGTGTCGATCAAGTCGACCTCGGTGCCGAACACGATCGCCTCGAACCGCCTGCTGTCCGAGCGGATCGACTACCCGCTCCACCTCGGCATCACCGAGGCGGGCACGAAGTGGACGGGGTCGCTCAAGTCGGCGGTCGGCCTCGGCACCCTGCTCGCCGACGGCATCGGCGACACGATGCGGATCTCGCTCTCGACCTTCCACGCCGAGGAGGAGGTCAAGGTCGCCTGGGAGATCCTCAAGGCCCTCAAGCTCCGCGAGAAGGGGCCGGTGCTGATCGCCTGCCCCACCTGCGGGCGCCTCCAGTTCGACATGGACACCGTCGTCGCCGACATCGAGCGCCGCCTCGAGCGCTACGAGAACCCGGTCGAGGTCGCCGTGCTCGGGTGTGCGGTGAACGGCATCGGCGAGGCCTCGCACGCCGACTTCGGCATAACCGGCGCCAAGGACGAGGGCCTGATCTTCGCCCACGGTAAGCCGCTGCGCAAGGTCCCGACCGAGCGCCTGGTGGACGAGCTTTTCGCGGAGATCGACAAGTCGCTGCAGGTGGGGAAGACCCTCGTCGACGAGCGCAAGTCCGCCGAGGGCGCCGAATGGCTTCAGCGGATCGAGGACGAGAACGCGGGCGAGCTGACCCCGGAGCGACTCGCGGCGATGGAAGCCGCGCAGGCGGCGGCCGAGGCCGAGGGGGCCAGCGCCGGGAACGGCGCGGGCGCGCAGGTGCTCGAGCTGCCGGTGGCCGCGCCTGCGGTC
>JACCUC010000035.1 GCA_013812065.1 Thermoleophilaceae bacterium
GAGCGCGCTCGCGCGCTGGTCGAGGAACGCGCTCTGCGACGCACCATCGTGGCCGTCGACGACTCCGACACCTACGTCTGCCGCCCGCACGCGCCCGGGGAGATCGCCGCGGCGCTCGAGCGCCACCGCCTCACGGCCGCTCACCGTCGCGGGAAGATGCTGTGGGTCGAGACCGGCGGTCCCGTGCTCGGCCTTCACCTCGGCATGGCGGGGCGAATCGTCATCGACGCGGAAACCGCACCCCGCGGCTGGGACCGCTTCGTGCTGGAGTTCGAGGGCGGTGGCCGGCTCGCCGTGCGCGACAAGCGCCGCCTGAGCCGGGCGGTGCTCGATCCCGACCTCACGCGCCTCGGGCCCGACGCCGCCGAGGCTACCCGAGCCGAGTTTCGGGAGCGCGTCGGCCACGGCACGGCTCCGGTGAAGGCCCGGCTCCTCGACCAGGCGACGATCGCCGGTGTCGGCAACCTACTGGCCGACGAGACCCTCTGGGAGGCCCGTCTAGACCCTCGCCGCCCCGCCGGCGACCTGAGCGAGTCGGAGCTCGACGGCCTGCGCCGTGCGCTCCGCGCAGCCACCCGTTCCGCCGTCCGCAAGGGCGGCGTCCACACCGGCGACCTGATCGGCGAGCGTCACGGGGGCGGGCACTGCCCGCGCTGCGCCGCGGAGCTCGAGCGCGGGAAGGTCGGAGGTCGTACGACGTGGTGGTGCCCGCGAGAGCAGGCCGACGATTAGGCGGTCCGGTGCTCCCTGGCGAGCACGGCGACCGGGTCCCGTTGCATGCCGAGCCTTAGCACGGCACGCGAGCGACCTCAGCGGGCCCGCGCGAGCTGACGCTCGATCACGTTGCCGACGAGCCGGATGATCGAGCGGTCGCCCGACACCCGCACGTGCCCGTGCTCGTAGGCCTCGATCCAGTCGGCCAGGCGCCCGTCCCGCGCGAGCTCGTTGAAGAAGACTCGCGGTATGGACAGGTCGATGCGCGCGTCACGCGCGGGATCCTTGGACACGGTCGGTCCGGGCAACTCGACTCGCCACACCGGCACGTCGCCGCGTGCGTGGAGCTCGAGGCGCATCACGAGCTTCAGCGGCTTGAGCGCGGGCACGTCCTCCTGGAAGCGCGTGACCGCCTGCTCGATGAGCGTCTTGGTGTCGGCCTGGGACACTCAGATGATCCTAACCCGGGGAGCGTGCCCCTTCGGCGCCGAGACTCGCACGGCCCGTCAGATCTTGTGCCGCTGGAGAAGCTTCTTCCCGATCACCATCCGCTGGATCTCCGAGGTCCCCTCGCCGATCAGCAGCAGCGGCGCGTCGCGGTACAGGCGCTCGATCTCGTACTCCTTGGAGTACCCGTAGCCGCCGTGGATCCGAAGTGAGTCCTCGACGACCTCCTTGCCGGCCTCCGAGGCATACAGCTTGGCCATGCCCGCCTCGAGGTCCGAGCGCTCGCCGGCGTCCTTGAGCCGAGCCGACTTGAGCATGAGCAGGCGGGCGGCCTCGACCTTCGTGGCCATGTCGGCGAGCTTGAACTGGATCGCCTGGTGGTCGGCGATCTGCTTGCCGAACGTCTTTCGCTCCTGCGAGTAGCGCAGCGCGAGCTCGAGGGCGCGCTGGGCGATGCCGACACCGCGGGCCGCGACGTTCACGCGGCCGACCTCGAGCGCGTCCATCATCTGCCCGAAGCCCTGCCCGAGCCCCTGCTCCTCGCCGCCGAGCACGTTCTCGGCCGGGCAGCGGTAATCCTCGTAGACGAGCTCCGTGGACTCGACGCCCTTGTAGCCCATCTTCTTGATCTTGGGCGGGATCGTCAGACCCGGCACCTCGGAGACGCCCGGCTCCTTCTCGGTGATGAAGCATGTCATGCCCTTGTAAGGAGGGCTGGCGTCGGGGTCGGTCTTGACCAGCAGGAAGACGACGCCCGAGAGCAGGCCGTTGGTGACCCACATCTTCTGCCCGTTGATGACCCAGTCGTCCCCGTCGCGCTTCGCGCGCGTGGAGATAGCCTGGACGTCGGACCCGAGCCCGGGCTCGGACAGCGAGAACGCCGCCCGGATCTCGCCCGTGGCCATGCGCGGCAGGAGGCGCTCCTTCTGGTCCTCGCTCCCGAACTTCATCAGCAGGTAGGAGCCGATGAAGTGGGTGTTGACTACACCTGCGATCGAGATCCACCCGCGCGAGAGCTCCTCGACGATCATCGCGTAGGTCGTCAGGTCGAGCCCCATCCCGTCGTACTCCTCGGGAATTGTCACGCCGAAGAGGCCGAGCTCCTTCATCTGCTCGACCACCTCGTCGGGGAAGGAGTCCTCGTGGTCGTGCTTCTCGGCGACGGGAAGCACCTGCTCGTCGACGAACTGCCGCACCATCTCGGTGATGGCGCGCTGCTCGTCGGTCTTGTCGGCGTACGGTGCGGTGGCGACGGCCAAGATGGAGCTCCTTGCGTGGGGTTCGGCGGCTCAGAGCGAGGGAATCGCCATTCTACCGG
>JACCUC010000041.1 GCA_013812065.1 Thermoleophilaceae bacterium
CGCCTCCTCTACGGCCGTGACCGGGACCGGCTGCCCGCGCTGCGCGCCGGGGCGCGCCCGCTGGCGCGCGCCGGCGGGCACATCCTGCGGGAGTTGATCAGGCGTTAGACGAGCCGGATGCGGCGCCTACGCAGCCGCGCGCGCCGTCGGCGTCAGCCGCAGCCGGTCGGGCAGGAACGGGATGACCGCCCGCTTGACGTACTCCGCCCCCCCGGCCACGAGCGCCTTGCGCACCACCGCGGGCGGAAGGGGCGAGAAGCGATACTGGCGGCGGATCTCGTCGGGAAGCAGGGCGACCGTGATGAAGTTGACGGTCTCGAGCAGCGGCCGTGCGAGCCACGGCACCGGCGGCTCCAGGACGATCTCGCGGGCCCGCCGGCGCGCCCAGTCGGTGACCACAAGCTTCCCGCCCTCGAGCATCTCGCGGCGGTAGGCGCGAAGGTCGTGCAGCGTGTCCGGCATGTCCTCGTCGCGCAGGCCGAAGAGGCGGCCGACGACCCTGTAGTCCTCCCAGTAGCCGGCCTGCTCGCGCTCGCTCAGGGCACGCACGTACTTGGGGTACACGACGAGCCCCGAGTCGACGAGCGTGAACAGGATCCACAGCAGGAGATCGGGCTGGTCGGCGCGGTATGGGGTGCCCGCCGGAAAGGGCCCGGCGTGCTCCTTGAGCCGCCCATGCACGCGCGCGTGCATGGCGCGGACCTGGGCGGTGACCCGGTCGGCCTCCTCGCGCGAGCCCCAGCCGATCGTGCTCATGACCTCGGCGGTGCGGGCGAGGCGGCCGTAGGGGTCGTCGAGGCTGTCTGAGTGGGCGAGCAGACCGGAGACCGCGAGTGGGTGGGCGGCCTGCATGAGGAGCGCGCGCGGCCCGGCGAGCACCATCGCGCGCTCCCGGTGCATGCGCCGCAGCATCGAGTCGTCGTTGAAGTAGCCCTCCATCCTGATGATCGTACGGCGCGTAGACTGGGTCGGACCATGCCCGCCCAGGCCTACATCGGCAAGGAGTGCATCTGCCAGTTCCGGCGCGGGCTGTGCGACCAGACCTGCGTCCAGGGGATGCTCGAGACACCGTTCTACATGGCGTGCCTGAAGCTCACCGGGCGCCGCTGCCTGGTGGTCGGCGGCGGCGACGTCGGGCTCGAGAAGGTCGAGGGCCTGCTCGCCTGCGACGGCGAGGTGACGCTCGTCTCTCCCAAGGCGGTGCCCGCGCTGCGCGAGCTCGCCGAGGAGGGCTCGATCCGCTGGGAGACCCGCGAGTACCTCACCTCAGACCTCGACCGCACCTTCATCGCGATCGCGGCCACCGGCGACACCGAGGTGAACATCCGGGTCTGGGAGGAGGCCGAGGAACGCGCGATGCTGGTCAACGTGGTCGACGTCCCGCCGCTCTGCAACTTCATCCTCCCCGCGATCGTGCGCACCGGGCCGCTCGCCATCGCCATCTCCACCGCGGGCGCCTCGCCGGCGCTCGCCAAGCGCATCAAGGAGGAGATCGCCGAGGAGTACGGGGAGCCCTACGCGCGCCTGGCGGAGCTGCTCAACGAGGTCCGTGGGTGGGCCAAGGGCACGCTGCCCACCTACGGGGCCCGCAAGGGCTTCTTCGAGGCGATCGTGGGCGGGAGCCCCGACCCGGTCGAGCTGCTGCGCCAGGGCGACGAGCGGAGGGTGCGCGAGCTGATCGAGCGTGCACGCGCAGACGCCGAGGCGCGACTCGAGCTCCCCGCGGTGGCGTAGGAACCCGAGCCGCCTCAGGCGCGCGGGCTCAGCTCGTACGGAGCAGCCGGTTGAAGAACGAGCGGTAGCGCTGGAGGGCGACTCGCAGGTCCTCGGTCGATGCCTCGCCTCCGCTCGCCCACTGGGCTTCGAGGTCCTGGCGCTCCCGCGCGAAGCTGTCGGCGAGACGCTGCATGACCTCGGCGACGAGGCCGTCGGCCTCCTGCACGCAGCGCTGGGGCTCGTCGACGAAGCCGACCTGCACATCCGCCCAGCGACGCTCGAAGTCACTGGCGTCGGCGTCGGGGAGGAGGGGCGTCGAGTCCGCGTGCTGAGAGGCACCGGTGCTCGCCGCTGCGCCCTGGGCCCCGGGCACGCCGGCTCCTTGCCCATGGGCGTGCGCGGGCTGAGCGCCGCCCTCGGTGTGCTGGACGCCGCCCGGGGCCGGCTGACCGGGAGCACCAGGCGAGCCCTGGGGCACCGCCTGAGCGGCTCCGCCGGGGGCCGGCGGTGCGGCCGCGCCGGGAGTACCGGGTGTGGGCTGCTGCCTGGGAGCCCCCTCCACAGACGCGGGCGACTGGGGTTGCCACGTCGACCCGCCCGCCGGCGGCGGACCGGCGGCCGCGGTCTCCCCGCTCGGGGCGGCCTGGGCCGGCGCGTGGCCGGCTTCTGCCTCAGGTGGAGGGTGCGTCCGGCTCCGGTCGCCGGGCGCTTCCCCGCCCCGGGGGGCCTCCCCGCTACCGCCCGAGGCGATGTCGTCCGTTCGAATCGGTTGCTCCCCCTGCCGTTCCATCACCGAACCTCCTCCCGGTGGCCACCGGCCCCGGAATCGCTGTCGTGGCCGCGCGTCTCGCGCCGACCCCCGTTCGCTCCGCCTCGGCCGGCCGTCACGCGCGTCTCGAGCAGCTCCTCGAACAACGCGCGGTAATGGACGGTCGCCTGGCGCAGATCCTCCGTGCTCGCCTCCCCGCGCTCGTTGCGCTCGGCGATCTGCCCGGCGGAGCGGAAGTTCTCGACCACGTGCGGGTGATCGACCGAAACGTCGTCCGCGCGCTGGTCGAAGTTGTCGACCGGATACCCGCGCTGGCGCATGACCTCCTTTACGAGTCGGTCGGACTCCCTCACGGCCTCCTGTGGTGCGTCGACGAACCGGCCCTGCACGCCGCGCCACTCCTCGGCGAAGCGATCTCGCTGCGCGGGTTCGAGCTGCCGGATCTCGAGGCCCTCCCGGCGCTCCTTGCGCTCGGTGAGCTTGGTCTCGGCCTCCTTGCGACTGCCGTGCTGCTCAAGCGCTCGGTCGTACTCCGGGCCGAAGCGCTCCTGGAGCTGCTTCGTCCGGTGCCGGCGAGCGCCGATTGTGGCCACCGCCCCTGCGATCGCTACCAGTACCACGACAGCCACGACGATGGCGATGATTACGCCCGTGCCCATACTGTCTCCTCTCCAGCCCAGTGGGGGCGTCTCCCCCGCGTAGATGGAGCATGTCCCTCAGGCGAAGATTCCAAACGACGGTCAAACCAGGTGGACGGCGCCTCTCGTGGTCTCCACGCTCGTAGACTCGAGCTCGTGGCCGGCGAGCGCGTGACCCACCTCGACTCGGGCGGGGCCGCGCGCATGGTCGACGTGGGAGCGAAGGCGGTCACCGACCGCCGGGCCACAGCACGCGCCGTGGTGCGCATGGACCCGAGCACGGCCGCTGCGGTGGCCCGCGGCGACGCGCCCAAGGGCGACGTCGTGGCGACGGCGCGGATCGCCGGGATCCAGGCCGCCAAGCGCACCGCCGAGCTGATCCCGCTCTGCCATCCCCTGGCGCTCTCGTTCGTCGACGTTCGGGTCGAGGTCGACGCCGAGCGCGGGCGGGTCGAGCTCGAGGCCGAGGCGCGCACGGCGGGTCAGACCGGGGTCGAGATGGAGGCGATGTGCGCGTGCTCGGTGGCGGCGCTGACGGTCTACGACATGGTCAAGGGGATCGAGCGCGGGGTGGAGGTAGCGGAGCTGCGGCTCGTCGAGAAGACGGGTGGGAAGGAGGACTGGAAGCGATCGTCGGTAGCATCGTGATGCGCTCCGAATCGTCACCAACGTGCGTGTCACAAGGCAGCGGCTCTCCCCCCAACGGGCACGGTCCCGGGTGGCGGAATGGCTCGACCAGGACGTCGTCTGGATCCCTCAGCCGTGCCCCCGTCACATCGACATCCTCGGTGGGCTCATCGCCCACTACGACCCGCGGAGCGACCTCATCGCTGATGCCCAGCTCGCCGCGCTGGCGATCGAGCACGGGCGCACGGTCTGCCCGCCGACACCGACTTCGCCCGCTTCACCGAGATCCGCTGGGAGAACCCGGTCGCTCTCGGGCGGGCCTGACGTCACCTAACCTCCTCGTGTGCGCGCGGCGGTCCTCACGGTGTCGAGCACTCGCGCCCGGGGCGAGGGCGAGGACCTCTCCGGACCGGCACTCGTGGACCTCTGCGAGGCCGCAGGGCTCGAGACCCGGCACGAGGTCGTACCCGACGACCGCGCGACGATCGCCCGGGCGCTCAGGCGACTCGCCGACGAGGAGGACTTCCGCTTCGTGTTCACCGCGGGCGGCACGGGCATGACGGCCGACGACGTGACGCCCGAGGCCACGCGGGACGTCATCGATCGCGAGGCTCCCGGCTACGCCGAGACCATGCGCGCCGAGTCGCGCCGCTTCACACCGCTCGGGATCCTCACGCGCGGGGTCTCGGGCATACGGGGGCGCACGCTGATCGTCAACTTCCCCGGCTCGCCCAAGGCGTCGGGCGAGCTGTGGCCGGTGGTCGAGCCGACGCTGCGCCACGCGGCGCAGACCCTCGAGCGTGCTTGAGGCGCCCGGCGCAGCCCTGGAGCCCTCCGCGGGCGGACCGCCCGCATTCGCGGTCGAACTCGAGAACCTCGAGCGTCGCTACGGCGAGCGGGTCGCGCTCCAGGGGGTGAGCGTGCAGCTCGAGCCGGGGCAGACCCTCGCCGTGCTCGGGGCCAACGGGGCCGGGAAGTCGACGCTGCTACGGGTGCTCGCCACGCTGTTGCGTCCGCATGGCGGTACGGCGCGGGTCCTCGGGGCGAGCCTGCCCGAGGAGGCGATCGCAGTACGCGGCCGGATCGGCTACGTGGGGCATGAGCCGCTCCTCTATCGCGAGCTGACCGGTCGCGAGAACCTGCGCTTCCATGCCCGCCTCCACGGAGCGGGTCATGAGCGCGTCGAGGAGCTGCTCGCCGCGACGGGCATGGGGCGCCGCGCCGGCGAGCCGGTCGCCGACCTGTCGAAGGGCATGCGCCAGCGCCTCGCCGTGGCGCGCGCCCTGCTCGGCGATCCGGCGCTGCTCCTGCTCGATGAGCCGCGGGCCCACCTCGACCCTGCGGCCGCCGAGC
>JACCUC010000060.1 GCA_013812065.1 Thermoleophilaceae bacterium
ACCCCGAGCCGGCGGCGTCGCGGCGCGCTCACCTCGGCGGGCGGAGCCTCGAGGCCACGGTGTACCGCGGTCGCGTCGACCGGATCGAGGGACCGGCGATCGTCGAGCTGCCGGAGGCCACGCTGGCGGTGCCGCCGAAATGGTTCGGTGAAGCAGGCGAGGACGGCACCATCGTCTTGGAGCACGGCGAGGTTGACCAATGAGCGGGATCGACCCCGTCGACCTCCAGGTCATGCTCGGCAGCCTGCGCGCCGCCTGCGACGAGATGGGCGCCGTGCTCGTGCGCTCGGCGCACTCGGCCAACATAAAGGAGCGCCGCGACGCCTCGACCGCGCTCTTCGACCCCGACGGCGAGATGGCCATGCAGGCCGAGCACATCCCGGTCCACCTCGGGGCCATGCCGGCCGCGGTCGCCGCGGTTGTCGACGAGGACCAGAACCCCGGCGACGCGTGGATCCTCAACGACCCGTTCCGCGGCGGCACCCACCTGCCCGACATCACGGTGATCTCCCCGGTCTTCTGCGGCGGCGAGCTCGCCGCCTTCGCCGCGAGCCGCGCCCACCACGCCGACGTCGGCGGGTCGGTGCCGGGCTCGATGCCGGCCGACTCGCACTCGCTGGAGGACGAGGGCGTGGTGATCGAGCCGTGCCGCCTCGCCCGCGGCGGCGAGCTCGACGAGAATCTGCTCGATCGGCTCGTCGGACGGATGCGCGCCCCGGCCCAGCGCCGCGCCGACCTGCGCGCCCAGCTCGCCGCCAATCGCGCGGGCGGGGTGCGCGTCGGCGAGCTGGTCGAGCGCATCGGGCTCGAGGCCCTGCGCGACGGAATGCGGGAGACGAACGACTACGCGGAGCGACGCACCCGCGCCCGGCTCGCCGAGATCGAGGACGGCGAGCGCACCGCATCCGACGTCCTCGAGGCCCCCGAGGGCGACCTCGAGCTGCGGCTGCGGGCCACGGTCGCCGGTGACTCGCTCATGCTCGACTTCTCGGGCTCCGGCCTCCAGCACGAGGGCAACCTCAACTGCCCGCTCGCCGTCACGATGTCGGCCTGCATCTTCGCGTTGCGGGTCCTCGCCGACCCCGACGTGCCTCCCTGCGCCGGGGCCTATCGCCCGCTCGAGATCATCGCTCCCCAGGGGACGATCCTAAACTCGCGCCCCGGCGCCGCCGTGGTCGCCGGCAACGTCGAGACGTCCTCGCGCGTCGCCGACCTCGTGCTCGGTGCCTTCGGCCGCGCCCTCGGCCAGGGGACGATGAACAACCTGACGCTCGGCAACGCCGACTTCACCTACTACGAGACCCTCGGCGGGGGCCAGGGCGCGTGCCCGGACGCCGACGGCCCGAGCGCCGTCCACGTGGCGATGTCGAACACCCTCAACACCCCGATCGAGGCGCTCGAGCTCGAGTTCCCCCTGCGGGCGCTCACCTACGCCCGGCGGCGCGGGTCGGGCGGCGCCGGAGCCCGCCGCGGCGGCGACGGCGTGGTGCGCGAGCTCGAGGCCCTCGCAGAGATGGAGTACTCGCTGCTCACCGAGCGCCGCCGCCACCGCCCGCCGGGAGCGGCCGGCGGCTCGGCCGGTGCGCTCGGGGAGAATCGCCTGAACGGCGAGCCGCTCGAGCCCAAGGCGAGCGGTACCCTGCGGCCGGGCGACCGGCTGCGGATCGAGACCCCGGGGGGCGGCGGACATGGCGAGCGTTGAGCGAGTGGCTTTCCTGGGCATGGGGATCATGGGCTCGCGGATGGCGGCGAACCTCGCGCGAGCGGGCTTTGAGCTCAGCGTCTGGAACCGCACCCGCGAGCGTGCAGACGAGGTCGCGCACGCCCACGGCGCCCGGGTGGCCGCGACGCCGGCGCAGGCGGCGGCGGGCGCCGACGCCGTCGTGACCATGGTCGTCGACTCGCCGCAGGTCGAGGAGGTGCTGTTCGGTCCTGACGGCGCGGTCGACGGGCTCAACCCCGGTGCGCTCGCCATCGACATGTCGACGATCGCTCCGAGCGCCGCCCGAGCGCTCGCCGAGCGCTTGGCCGAGCGCGGCCTCGGCTTCCTCGACGCCCCTGTCTCAGGCTCCAAGCCCAAGGCGCAGGACGGCACGCTGACAATCATGGTCGGCGCAGAGGCCGACGCCTACGAGCGGGCGCTGCCGCTCTTCGAGGCCATGGGCGAGCTCGTCGTGCACGCCGGCCGGGTCGGTCACGGGCAGGTGGTCAAGGTGCTCAACAACACGCTCGCGGCGGTCAACACCGCCGCCCTGGCCGAGGCCCTGACCGTCGCGCGCGACGCCGGCGTCGACCTCGACGCGCTCGTTCGGGTGGTCGCGGCGAGCTCGGGGGCATCGACCATGCTCGAGCTGAAAGTGGCGCCGATGCGCGAGCGCGACTTCGAGCCGCTCTTTCGGCTGGGGCACATGCTCAAGGACGTGCGCCTCGCTCTGGCCACCGCGGCCGAGCTCGGCGTCGAGCCGCGGGTCGCCCGCGCGGCCGAGCGCCTCTACGCGGAGGCGGAGGCGGGCGGCCACGGCGAGGACGACTTTGCCGCGGTGGTCGAGGCCGTGGAGCGCTCGAGGGCCTGACGGTACCGCGGCCTACTCGATCCGGAAGGGTTCGGAGCTATGTGTCCCTTGACCTGAGCGCAACTTCCCCGTAACATCCGTCTCCCGCGCGCCCAGGGAGTCAGGCGGCGCGATACCAGACACATTGAACGCCATGCCGATTGCTTTCAAAGAGTGGGCCGTCACGGTGCGTGCCCTAGCCGAGGGTGAGCAGCTCATCACGCTTCGCAAGGGCGGGATCCGCGAGGAGAGCAAGCACTTCGAGATCGAGCACGACCGCTTCTTTCTCTATCCCACCTTCGACCATCAGCGGAGCGAGCTCGTGCGTGAGTCGCACCGGCCCGAGCTCGAGCGAGCGCTCGAGGAGGGAGTGTGGCCGGACGGCGACGTCCCGCCGGGGGCGCTCACCCAGGACGGCGAGATCGACCAGCCGGCACGGGTGCGGATTCGCGCCTTCGCCGAGGTCGCCGCGAGCTACCTGATCACCGATCCCCGCTGCGTCGACTCGCTCACGCCGTACCACGTCTGGACGAGCGACTACGCCGAGAAGCGCCTGCAATGGAAGCCGCGCCACCCCCTGCACGTGATGCTCCTGCGCACCTACCGCATTCCCCGTCCCGTGACGGTCAAGGTCCGGCAAGAGTACGGCGGCTGCCGCTCGTGGCTCGAGCTCCACCGCGAGCTGCCCTTCGAGGGCACGCCGGTGCTCGCGGACGAGGAGTTCGAGCGCGCGGCGGCGCAGATCGAGGCGATCGCCTCGGACGCGGTGCCCGTGCCGGCCTGAGGCGCCCAGTTGCCTGTGCTTGACGGACAGTAGCCCTGGCGCGCCAATATGACCGGCGCGCCGGCTCGCGACCGGCTCAGCGCGCCGCGGTCGGGACGCCCGTCTCGGCGCGCTGCACGAGCCCGGCGATGCGGTCGGCGAAGCGCTCGTAGAGCTCCGCGGGGAGGTCGTGACCCATGCCTTCGACCACGTCGAGCTCGGTGCCCGCGATGGCCTCCGCCGTGGCCCTTCCACCTTCGGGCTGGAGGAGTGGGTCGGAGTCGCCGTGGATCACCACGGTTGGGACCTCGACCGCGCGCAGCGCCTCGGTTCGGTCGCCCGAGGCCAGCATGGCCAGCAGCTGGCGCGCGACGCCGTCGGCGTCGTAGCCGGCGTCCCAGGTGCTCCGCGCGAGCTCGCGGAGCCGGTCCTCGTCGAACGAGAAGCCGGGCGAGCCGATGACGCGCGAGATGTCGACGGTCCGCTGCTCGTGCTCGCCGCGGGTCTGCGCCGGCGGGGCGAGCAGGGCCTCGAGCGCCTCCTGGCGCGGCGGTCCGACCGTCAGCCCGACCGTCGCCATGATCGACGTGAGGCTGCGCACGCGCTCGGGGTGGCGGATGACGAGGGTCTGGGCGATCATGCCGCCCATCGAGGCACCGACGACGTGCGCCGACTCGATCCCGAGCGCGTCGAGTAGACCGGCCGTGTCGTCGGCCATGTCCTCGAGCCGGTAGGAGGCCGAGGAGGAGTCGCCCGTGAGCGCGGCCCCGAGGTCGGGGGGCGCCGCGCCGCGCATGTGCGTCGACTCGCCGGTGTCCCGGTTGTCGAAGCGGATGACCCACAGTCCGCGCTCGACGAGCGCGCGGCAGAAGCGGTCATCCCAGCCGAAGCGCGGGACGCCGAGGCCCATGATCAGGAGCAGCGGCGGGTCGACCGCGTCGCCGAAGGTCTCGTACGCGAGCTCGATCCGGTTGGCGTTGACCCTGCTACTGCTCACGCGCGGCATCGTGTCAGAGGCAACGCCCGCAAAGGATCGGGCTCGAGCCGCGGCCCGTCTCAGCCGACGACCATGCGCGCGGCGGCTCGCTCCACGCGGAAGTCGGCCGAGCCGTGGCAGACGACCTCCCCGTCCACGTTGTAGGGCTCCTCGCGCGGCACCTCGAGCCGGACTCGACGGCCGCGTCCGTGGCGGGCGCCGCCGCTCGAGGCGATCCTCCCGCGCCGCATGGCGTAGGCGTAGGAGGGCAGCCGGACCCGGGGTCCGGCCGGGACCACCGTGGCGTCGAGCAGCCCGTCGGCGGGGTCGGCCTCCTCGACGCTCGATCCCGCGCCGAAGCGCCCGGAGTTGGCGATGATCACCTGCCAGGCCTTGCCGGCGAAGAGCTCATCCCCGTCGCAGACGACGCGGCAGGGCACGGGCGATGCCGTGAACCCCGCGCGCAGGGCACCGAACATGTAGGCGAAGCGACCGATCAGCTTCTTGAGGGGCACGGCGCGACCGGCCGCGTGTACCGACAGCCCGACCGAGGCGGTGTTGAGGAACGGCCGGCCGTCCATGCGCCCGAGGTCGAGGACCTTGAGGCGTTCGCCCTGCACGGCCAGACGGCAGGCGGCGAGATACTCGAGCGGCAGGCCCATCCCGCGGGCGAAGTCGTTGGCGGTCCCGGTCGGAAGCAGGGCGAGCGGGACGTCGGCCGAGCGGGCCGCCTCGAGGGCCGGACCCAGCATGCCGTCCCCACCGGCCACCACGAGCCGGTCGACCCCGCAGGCCGCAGCCTGCTCGAGCTGCTCGAGGTCGAAGCAGGTGACCTCCGCTCCGGCGCGGCGGAGCTCCTGCTCGAGCTCCGCACGGTTGGTGGCGAGGCCTGACTCCGGATTGGCGACGAGGGCGACGCGCACCGGGGCGGACGTTACCGCTCGGTCTCGGCCTCCGCCCCCCGCGAGGCGGCGCGGTCGGGCTCCGCTGCCCCTACAGCCCAAGCGTCTTGGCGATGATGTTCTTCTGGATCTCCGACGTACCGCCGAAGATCGTCGTCACCACCGCCGCCCGCAGGTAGCGCTCCATCGGATACTCGGTGGCGTAGCCGTAGCCGCCCATGATCTGCGTACCCTCGAGCGCGCAGCGCTTGGCGAGCTCGGTGCAGGCGAGCTTGGCCATCGAGGCCTCCTGGGGGAGCATGCGCTCGGGATCCGAGTCGGTCATGCGCGCCACCGAGCGCACCAGCAACCGCGCCTGCACGAGCTTGGTCGCGAGGTCGGCGAGCTTGTGCTGGGTCGCCTGGAAGGAGCCTATCGGGCGGCCGAACTGCTTACGTTCCTTGGCGTAGCCAAGCGCCTCGTCGAACGCGCGCTGGGCGAGGCCGAGCGCGGCGGCGGCGAGGATCACGCGCTCGTAGTTGAGACCGGCCATGAGCTGCGTCCAGCCTCCGCCCGGATCACCGAGCAGCGCGTCCTCGGGGACGCGGCACTCCTTGAGATGCAGCTCGTTCGTCTCCTTGCCGCCCAGCGTGTCGATCGGTATGACGGTGAGGCCCTCGGCCTCGCGGGGGACGAAGATCATCGACAGCCCCTCGTGCTTGGACTCGCTGCGCTCGGTGCGACAGACGATCAGGATCTCGCGCGCCTTATGCGCGTAGGAGCACCACATCTTCGTCCCGTCGAGTACCCACTCGCCGTTCGAGCGCTCCGCCCGCGTCGACAGGGCGCCGACGTCCGATCCCGCCTCGGGCTCCGACATGGCGATCGCGAGCGCCCCGCCCTCGGCCACGTGCCCAAGCAACCTGCGCTTCTGGTCAACGGTGCCGAAGCGCTCGAGCGCGCCCGCAACGATCAGCGTGACCGGGTAGGCGCCGATCGGGGCTTCGCCGTGAGCGGTCTCCTCGAGGAACAGGCAGGCCTCGAGCAGGCCGCCCCCCGAGCCGCCGTACTCCTCGTCGATGGCGACGCCGTACCAGCCGAGCTCGGCCATCTGGCGGGCCACCTCGTCGTTGTGGAGGTCGTCGAACCCGCGCGTGAGCTCCTTCAGCCGCTCGGGTCCGCACTCGCGCTCGCAGAAGTCCCGCACGGCGCGCGCGAAGTCCTGCTGCTCCTCGGTGAGGTCCGCGTCGGCCTGGGCAGTGGGCGCAGGGGTCACCCGCACGAGATTATCTCTTTACACCGTGCTT
>JACCUC010000072.1 GCA_013812065.1 Thermoleophilaceae bacterium
GGGCTCGCGGGCGCCGCGGGCCCGACGGCGTGGCGCGCATCGCGTCCCCGGAGCGAACGCTCGCGGGCCGGCGGGAGGGCGTTCGACGTCGACGGCCAGGCCGTCGAGCAGGAGAACGGCGCGGGGACCGAGCGGCGCCGGCTCGAGCGGTGAGCGAGCCGGCGATCTCCGTCGCCTTCTTCGACTCCGTCCACGGACTGCACGGCAGTGCTCGCTCTGGGGTCGCGATCGTCTTCGAGGGCGACGAGCCGGAGGTGCTCGCCGAGCCGCCGGTGCTCGCCCGCGAGGGCTCCGGGTGGCGAGTCGGCCTCGCCGAGCGCGCGGAGCTCGTCTTCGAGCCGATCTCACCGGAGGCGAAGCTCAGCGGGGCGCGGGCGCGCCTGTGCCGCGTCCGCGGCCGGGCCGGCGAGCGTCAGATCGATTGCCTGGGGACGGTGACCGAGACGCGCCGGCCGCCGGCGTGGCGGGAGCTCGACGCGACGCGCTGGATCTCCGCGCTGTTCGACTCCGCTCACGCCCTGCTCGCCTATGTGCGGCGCCCTCGGGGCGCGGCCGGGCACGGAGAGGAGTGGACCGTGGGTTGGTTGCTGGACGACGAGGACCTGCTCTCGGTCGACGAGGCTCGGCTCTCGACGGTCTACGACGGCGAGGGGCGCCAGCGCAGCGCCCGGCTCGAGCTGTGGCTGCCCGGCGAGGACCTCCCGCGCCGGCTCACCGGGGAGGCGCACGCCGGGGTGTCGCTCGCGCTCGAGGGGCTGCACGTGCACGCCGCGGTGTTCGGCTGGCGCATGGACGGACGCGAGGGCGCCGGCGCCTACGAGCTGACCGTACGCGAGGAGCCTGCCGCAGCATGAGCGGGGTCTCGCGGCGGGCGGTCATCTGCGACTTCGGGGGCGTGCTCACGTCGCCGCTCCTCGGCGCCTTTGCCGCCGTCCAGGACCAGTCGGGAGCAAGCGTCGAGGCGCTGTCGGGCGCGATGACGCGGGTCTCCGAGGCCACCGGTACCCACCCGCTCTCCGACCTCGAGAAGGGCCTGATCACCGAGTCTCACTTCCTCTCCGTGCTCGAGGCGCAGATCGACGGCGAGGTGAGCCTGCGGGGCTTCCGCGAGACCTACTTCTCGGCGCTCCACCCCAACGAGGCGATGATCGACTACATGGCCGAGCTGAGTGCCCGCGGCCTGCGAACGGCGCTGCTCACCAACAACGTGCGCGAGTGGGAGCCGCTGTGGCGGGCCAAGCTGCCCCAGCTCGACCGGACCTTCGAGGTCGTGGTCGACTCGGCATTCGTCGGCATGCGCAAGCCCGAGCCCGAGATCTACGAGCTGACCGTCGAGCGCCTCGGCGGCGTGACCGCCGACGACTGCGTGTTCATCGACGACACCGAAGTCAACTGCGCGGCCGCCCGGGAGCTCGGTATGTACGCCGTCCGGTTCGTCGACAGCGAGTCGGCGATCGGGGAGGTGGAGGCGGCGCTCGGGGCGAGATGAGTCAGTCGGAGATGTTCGCTCGCGCGACGATGTTCGTCGCGCGAACGCGTACGAGCAGCTCCCCCTCGACCGCGTTGCGCCGCCCGAACTCCCCGGCGCGATCCTCGCCCATGTAGCGTCCGCCGAGGCGGGTCGCCCAGCGGAGAAGCTCGCCCCGGTCCTCGCTGACCGTGGCCTCGCCCTCGACCATCACGAACGAGAACGGCGGGCTCTCGTCGTCGACGCACAGCGACACGCGCCCGTCCCGGCGGAGGTTGCGACCCTTGACGGTGTCGGCGCCGGTCGTCAAAACGATGTCGTCGCCGTCGAGGACGAACCAGATCGGCACGACGTGCGGTCTGCCGTCGCGGCGGACCGTGGCCAGCTTGCCGGTACGCGTGCTTTCGAGCAGGAAGGCGCGCCGCTCGTCCTCAGACATCTCGTGCATGGCTCCTGGGTTTCCCTGCCTCCCCGCGGGGCGAGCCTGACGTTCGCTGAGCGACCCGAGGTGAGCTCAGCGCCGGTTAGCAGCCCCTCAGTTCTCGGAGCCTAGGCGGTCCCAGCAGTACAGATCGACCGCTTCCGCGGCCAGCGCGATCGTCCGCTCCGTCGACAGCCACGGAAGCACGGTGTCGAGCGCCCGCTCCTCCCCCATCCCGGAGTCGAAGGCCTCGTCCCCGCGAAAGCCGGCGGCGATCTTGAGGGCCTCGCGGCGGTGCTCTCCGAGGCTCGGGAACGCGCCGAGCAGGAACTCCTTGCTCGCCACCGGGCGGCCGACGTCCAGCGACGCGTGCCATGCGGCGAGCATGGACAGGTCATCGTCGTCGAGATCCTCGACCGCCTGGGCGTAGTGGTTTCTCAGCTCGTCCTCGGGGATCTCGTCGACCCAGGCGTGAACCACGCCGCCGAGGAGCTGCCGGCGAGCCTCCCGACCCACCGACTCGGCGACGACGCGAATCGCTTGCTCCGGCTCGATGAAACAGAGAGGCATATGAGGACTTGATCTCCGGCTAGTCGCGGGGGATGCTGACGAGGTCAGCGTACGTCGCGGAGCGGACGGAACCGCTCGGCTCTCGGTCGACTGCACGCTGGCTCGACAAGCTCGCCGAGAGCCATCGTCGCTACGGCGCCGCAGCCCCGGTCCGCTCGCGCGGCCACGAGCACAGGGCCGCACGGCCGGGACAGCCGGTGCAGAGACCCGCGTGCGGATCCGGGCTCGGAAGGAAGCGACCCACCCGCACGTCGGACACCAGGGTGGCGAGCCGGCGTTCGAGGTCGCCGCGCTCGTGCGCCTCGTAGCGGGCGAGCACCGGCTCGTCCGGGCGCTCGAGGAAGACGTGGGCGACATCGACCCGATCGGCCCCGGCGCGCAGGGCCGCCAGCGCGTAGACCATCCGCTGAGTCGAATACGCCTCGTCGCAGAGCGCCTCGAGGTCCTGACCCGCCGCGAGCCGGTCACTCTTGTAGTCGACGACGAGTGCTCCGTCGACCTCGCGACAGTATGCGTCGATCACACCCTCGACGAGCGGCATACGTGCTCCCTCGTCCTCGTGGTCGGCCGCAAGCGCGAAGGCGAACGGGAGCTCCCGCCGCACGCGGCGAGCCCCCGCCATGCGCTCTCGCAACGACGACCCGAGAAAGCCGGCGAGGAGGCCGCGTAGATCCTCGAGGTTCCCGGGCGTCGCGGGAGCGGCGTGGGCCGCCAGGCGAGCGCACATCTGTCCCTCGGTGGGCGGCGTAGAGCGGCTGAGATCTGCCTCCTCGAGCAGCTCGTGGACGATCGTCCCGCGCGTGAGCGCGTCGAGCGAGCCGCGCGCCGCGCGCGCGGGAGGGAGCTCTCGAGTCACGGGCAGGCGGAGGATCCGCTCCAGGTAGAAGCGATAGCCGCAGCGACGGTGGCTGTCGAGCGCCGAGTAGCTGATGCGCGAGAGGGCGGGTGCCGGGCTCGACACGACGCCAGTTCCCATGACCGCCGCCGGCGCCGGGGCCCGGTCGGGATGAGGCTCCCCACCCGTGGGAACGCAGTCCTCGGCCGCGAGCTCCTCCTCGACTGCCTCGGGCACGATCAGTCGCCAGGCCACGCGCGCCTGGCGGCCATCCCAGGGACGCCGGCAGACTCCTGCTCGCCTCCCCTTCTCCGCCGCCTCGGGGAGCTCCGGCACGAGCGCCGTCGCGAGCCAGTCCATCGGGCCGCACCCGCGCCCGGACCCGATCTTCTCCACGTCCAGCGCACCGCTGACGATGAGTCGCCGCTCGGCGCGGGTGGCGGCGACCCACAGCAGCCGTCGCTCCTCCTCGCGCTCGGCACGGGCGGCTTCCTCGGCGAGCTGCGGCGCGTCGAGCACGTCGAGGCCCGGGCCGCCGTCCGGGTCGGCTAGCCGCAGGCCGACGCGGCCGTCGGCGGACAGACGGAGCACCGCCGAATCGCGCGGCTCGCCGCGACCGAGGTCGGCGACGCACACCAGCGGGAACTCGAGCCCCTTCGCCGCGTGGATGGTCATGAGCCGGACGGCGTCGAGTCCCTCTCCCTCGAGCGGCGCCTCGGCCTCCCGGGCCGCTGTGACCTCGCGCCGGCCGAGCGCGTCGAGGAAGCCGCGCAGGTTCCGTCCCTCGGCAGCCTCGTACTCGCGCGCCAGGCGCTTGAGCTTGCGCACGTTGGCCATGCGCCGTTCGCCTCCGGGCATGGCCAGCACCGCGCGGTCGTAGCCGGAGACCGAGACGGCCCGCTCCACGAGCGCGGCGAGCGAGCGACGCGGAGCCTCACGCCGCTCGGCGAGAAGCCAGGGGACGAAGGCGCCGAGCCGGGCACGGTCGGCCGCAGGCAGGGCGGCGGCAAGCTCCTCGGTCTCGATCGTCTCGCCGCCCGGCGCGTCCTCACCGTCGCCGAAGGCGGCGACGACCGTCGACCACAGTCCGCGCCGGCGCCCTGCGCGCACGCGGAGCAGGGCGAGCGCGTCGAGCGAGACGCCGACGAGCGGCGAGGCCAGCGTCGAGACGAGCGGCTCCTCGTCCTCGGGGTTGGCCAAGGCGGCGAGGTAGGCGCGCAGGTCGGTGACCTGCTGGGCGCTCCAGAGGCCGCCGCCCCCCGCCACGTAGGTCGCGACGCCGTGCTGGGCGATCGCCTGCTCGTAGCGCGCGACGTCGCTCCAGGAGCGCAGCAGCACGGCCACCTCCCCGGCGGCGAACTCGCCGTCGGCGAGCAGCTCGTCGATCCGGCGGGCCAGCGCGCGGGCCTCGGCGGCGCGCCAGGGGGGAGTGCCGGCCAAGGCCGCCCCGAACGGCTTGTCCCCGGGCGCCAAGACCTCGTTCCAGCGCCCGTTGTCGCGGTCGACCGCGAGCAGCTCGACCCGCGGCGGGCCGACGCTCGCGCCGCGAGCGTGCTCGTCCGGGGCCCGCAGCGGAGTGAATCCCTTCCCGAACACGGGCGCAAAGGCGACGTCGAGCGCGTCGAGGACCTCGGCACGACTACGGAAGTTGGCGGTCAGGCGCACCTCCCGTCCCCCCGCCAGCGCGTCCTCCCGACGCGCGGCGAAGACGCCGACCTCCGCCCCCCGGAAGCCGTAGATCGACTGGAGCTCGTCGCCGACCGTGAACAGGTTGCCGTCGGTGACGAGGTCGACGATCTCGTTCTGGAGCCGGTTGGTGTCCTGCAGCTCGTCGACAAGCACGTGCGCGAAGCGCCCACGAACCCGCTCGCGCAGGGCGGGGTGACGGACGAGCAGGTCGCGGGCCCAGAGCTCGAGGTCGTCGTAGTCAAGCGCCGACCGCTCGGCCTTGCGCTCGGCGTAGCGTCGCCCGTAGCCCTCGAGCAGCTCGCCGAGCAGGCCCAGGTCGGCCACGGCCCGGTCGCGGCCACACAGCTCGAGACACGCGGAGTGCGCCCGCTCGAGCTCGTCGAACACTCCGCCGCGCAGCGCCTTCAGGTTCCCGCGCTTGATGGCGAGCCCCCGCAGCTCGAGTGCGTCGAGCGTCCCGCCGGGATCGAGGGAGTCGAGTGCGCCGGCGCAGCGCCCGAGTCGATCGAGCACGGACCGAAGCTGGGCCCCCGGCTCGCGCTCGGCGCCGAGAGCCACCTGAGCTGCGCGCACCGCGCGCGCCAGTCGCTCGTGGGCGACCGTGACCTCGGCCGCGCAGGGGCGAGTGAGCTGCGCCAGCC
>JACCUC010000076.1 GCA_013812065.1 Thermoleophilaceae bacterium
GGTCCGTCTGATCAGTCACCGCAGCTTCGGCTTCCACGGCCCCTACCCCCTCATCGCCCTCATCTATCTCTGCGCCGGTGGCATCGTCATCGATCCCCCGTTCACCACCAACTCGTGAGGAGAACCAGAAATCGGCGAGCATGCCACGAGCGTCGAGCAGGAGGAGCAACGTGGCAGCCAGTGACGCGGGCGTCACAGGTCGTAGCAAGCGGTGGGAGTTCCTGCACTCGATCTGGATGCTGTGGATGTTGACACTCGGCTTCTTCAACTGGGTCGGCTTCCTGTACGTCGGCATCCGAACGCGGAAACCACGATGGGTCGCTTGGGGGGCGTTCTACTCGCTCCCCTTCATCCTGGCCATGCTGTTCGCCGAGCGGAGTCAGGCCGTCATGGACACGCTCGTAATTCCGCTAACCCTCATCCTGGGTGTGGCCGGCATCGTTCACGCTCTCCGCATCCGCCCCGAGTACCTCAGACGACTTGCGGCGCGGCAGGGCGGAGGGGCGGCTCGAGCTGAAACGTTCTACCCGCCGGAGCAGCGCCGACAAATGGAGCCTGCGTCCGGCGTGCCAGCTGTCGAACCATCGCCGACGTCGTCTTCGGTCAACCATCGCCCGGTCGCTACCCATCAGCAGACAGCGGCGACGATCTCCAGTCCTAGCATAGCGCTCGATCTGAACGGCGCGACCGAACGCGAGCTTTCTTCGCTCCCAGGCGTGGGACCGGTGCTGGCGAAGAGGGCGGTGGCAGAAAGAGCGCAGCGCGGTGGCTTCGGTTCGGTCGACGAGTTCGGGCACATCCTCGATCTCAAGCCGCACGTCGTTGAGCGCCTGCGCCTGCTGTTGACGGTCGGCCCTCGGCCAGCGCAGACTGGCGCGGCCCGAACGGGACGCGTCATCGACTTCTGATGCAGCTTCGCATCCACCGGTTCCTGCCCAAGACATCGGTGGAGGGGCCCGGAGCTCGAGCCTGTCTATGGGTCCAGGGCTGCCTAATCCGATGCCACGGCTGCTTCAACCCGAGCACTTGGAGAGCCAGCGGAGGTCAGGTCGTTCAGGTCGGTGACCTGCTCAACAGGGTTGTCAGGATAAGCGGCATCGAGGGAGCCACCTTCCTCGGTGGAGAGCCGTTCGATCAGGCGCCGGCGCTCGCAGCGCTGGCGCAGAGCGTCCAAGACGCTGGCCTATCGGTGATGACCTTTAGCGGCTATGAGTACGAAGTGCTTCGACGCGCAGACCGAGCTGGGTGGAAGGACCTGCTGGCGGCAACCGACTTGCTCGTCGACGGCCCTTTCGTGAGCTCGCTGCCTGATCATCAGAGACCGTGGGTCGGGTCGACCAATCAGCAGTTTCGCTTCCTTTCCTCGCGCTACCGTCACCTCGCGGACGAGCTGGGCTCCATACCCGATCGACTGGAAGTCCGTCTACGTCGAGACGGGACAGTGCTCATCAACGGGATGGCATCGTCCGCTGTCTTGGACGACCTCGGGTCCGCCATCGGTCGTCGTCAGCGGCAGACGCAGGGCGGCTTCGTCGCAGCCTCTACGCTAGGGTAGTAACGCCGAAATCGAGGGGCATGGCGCTGTCATGCGTTGTGTAGAGCCCAGTCGTGAAGCGACCTTCGGGCTCGGCATCTAGCTTTGTGGCCGGGCGAGATGGCTACAACGGGGAAGACGTGGAGCAAGGCGCATGCGGCGCGCCCGCGGCCAGAGCACGCTGGGCCTCCGGTGCGCTTCGCGACCCATTCAGAATGCTCTGGAGATGCGTTGGGGCCCTCCTAGCGGGCGGCCGCGACGTCGAGGGCGAAGGCCCGCTCGATCTCCGGCCGGGAACGCAGTATCCCGAAGCGCTCGGCGAAGTTCGCCCACGCCTCGAGCGAGCGGCGGTCGAGTCGCACCGGCGGAGCGAGCGCCGGACGCACGGCTTCGAACTGCGCACGAACGAGGCCCGGGTCGGCGCTCGACGCCCGCGCGATCGCGGCGAGGGCGGGTCGGGGATCGTCGAGCGCCGCGGCGGTCCCCGCCCGGACCGCAGCGACCGCGGCCTCGACGCGTCGCCGATCGCGATCCAGGGACTCGCGGCGGACCACGAGCACGAGCTCCGGATAGCGCGGGGCGGCGTCCTCGCCGATCCGGAACTCGCGGGTGACGACGCCACGCTCGCGCAGCGCCACGCCCTCGGCGTTCCAGAAGGCGGTGGCCGCGGCCACCCGGCGGGTCACGAGGGCCGGCACCGCCGAGAAGCCGATCGTCGTAGTGCGCACGCGTTCTGCGCGCCCCCCGTCGGCCTCGACGACCGCACGCAGGACGGCGTCGTCGGAAGGCAGGCCCGCGAC
>JACCUC010000088.1 GCA_013812065.1 Thermoleophilaceae bacterium
GCTCGGCACCTGGGCCGAGCGCGCCGGCGCCGACTTCGTCCGCGCGGCGCAGGGCTCAGACCCCGGCGCCGTGGCCTACGACGCCGTCGAGGCGGCGCGCGCGCGCGGTCACGACGTCGTGATCGTCGACACCGCCGGGCGCCTCCACACCCAGCACCACCTGATGGAGGAGCTCGCCAAGGTCCGCCGGGTGATCGAGAAGCAGCTCCCGGGCGCCCCGCACGAGACCCTGCTCACCATCGACGCGACGACTGGACAGAACGGTCTGCGCCAGGCGATGCTCTTTCGCGAGGCGGTCGAGGTCAGCGGCATCGTCCTCACCAAGCTCGACGGGACGGCCAAGGGCGGGATTGCGCTCGCCATCGCCCAGGAGCTCGGGGTGCCGGTCAAGCTGATCGGGATCGGAGAGACGATCGAGGATCTGCGCCCGTTCGACCCCGACGACTTCGCGCAGGCGCTGCTCGGGGGGTGAGCACCGGTTGATCCAGACCGAGGTGTGCATCGTCGGTGGGGGTCCGGCCGGTCTGGTGCTCGCCCTGCTGCTGGTCCGTCACGGCATCGGGGTCGCTGTGCTCGAGAAGCACGAGGATTTCCTGCGCGACTTTCGCGGCGACACCGTTCACCCCTCCACGTTGGACGTGATGGACGAGCTCGGCCTCGGAGATCGCATTCGCGAGCTGCCGCACCGCCAGGTCGACGGCCTTCGAGTGGCGTTCGCCGACGGCACCTACCAGATGGTCGACTTCACCCGGCTGGAGGTAGCGCACCCCTACCTCATGTTCCTGCCCCAGTGGGACTTCCTCGAGATGCTGGCGCGCGAGGCGGAGGCCCACCCGAGCTTCACGCTGCTGCGCTCGCACGAGGTCGTCGACCTGGTCCGCGAGGAAGGAGCGGTGCAAGGCGTCGTTGCGCGCACCGCCGAGGGTACGGTGGAGGTCGGCGCGCGGCTCACCGTGGCCGCCGACGGCCGCGACTCGATCGTGCGCGGGAAGCTCGGATTGAGGCGGCGCGAGTTCGGCGCGCCGATGGACGTGCTGTGGTTTCGGGTCTCTCGGCGCCCGGCTGATGGCGAGGGCCTCGACATGCATGTCGGCCCGGGACGCCTGCTGCTCGCGATCGACCGCGGCGAGTACTGGCAGATCGCCTACGTGATTCCCAAGGGCGGCTACGAGCGGGTGGTGGCGGCCGGTCTCGACGGCTTTCGCGAGTCCGTAGCCCGCCTCTTCCCGGTGCTCGTCGATCGCGTCGGCGAAATCGGCGAGTGGGAGGACGTCAAGGTCCTCACCGTCCAGCTCGATCGGCTGCGCCGCTGGCACGCCCCGGGTGCGCTCCTCATCGGGGACGCGGCGCACGCCATGTCCCCGGTCGGTGGCGTCGGCGTCAACCTCGCCGTGCAGGACGCCGTCGCCACGGCACGTCTGCTCGCCGATCCGCTACGGGCCCGACAGCTCGACGAGGACGCCTTGGCCAGGGTGCAGGCCCGTCGCGCATTCCCGACCGCGGGTACCCAGCTGATGCAGCGCTTCGTGCAGCGCGCCTTGGTCGGGCGCCTCCTGGCCGCGGACGGGCCCGTGACCGCTCCCCTGGCGGTGAAGCTCCTCGCGAAAGTGCCGGCACTCCAGGAGCTGCCGGCTCGCCTCGTGGGTGTGGGCCTGAGGCCCGAGCGCGTGGGGCCGACGGCGCTCGGGTCCGCACCCGGTTGAACGATGTCCGCGGACCGCTTCGCAGGCGCTGCTCGAGGGGTGAGGTACGCGCCGACGGCCGTGGGAGCGAGCTGTTGGACACTGACGGTCGTCTACTTCGTAGTCCAGCCCATGGTCGCCGCGGCGTGGGAGGTCCCCCAATACGACTTCTCCTTCAACACCATCAGCGACCTGGGCGTGACCGAGTGCGGGTCCTACCCCCAGCTGGACGAGAGGGTCGTTGACGTGTGCTCTCCCCGGCACGCTCTGATGAACACGACGTTCGTCGTCGTCGGTCTGTTGACCGGTGCCGGCGCCGCGCTCACCCGCGCCGCCTGGCCAGGGCGGCGCGTGGCGTCGGTCGGCCTGGCGTTCATCCTGCTCTCCGGGGTCGGCGGGAGCCTCGTCGGCCTCGCGCCCGCGAACGTGAACATCGCCGTTCACGCGGTCGGCGCGCTGTTGCAGGTGCCCGGCGCGGTCGGCCCGCTGCTTCTCGGCGTTGCCGCCTGGGGCGCGGAGCGACGTCTCGCTGTGTTCTCGCTCGTGTCCGGGGCGGTCGGGTCGGCTGCGTGTCTCTTGTACTTCGGCCAGATCTACATCGGGCTCGGGCCCGGCGGGATGGAACGTCTTGCCTTCGACCCGCTGAGGGTGTGGATGATCGCGGTGGGTGCTCTCTTGCTCTGGCGCTCCATCGCCGGACGCCGCGGCTAGGCGGGACCAACCGTCGGCGCGCGGGCGCCCGGGTACGATCCCCGCCATGCCCGACTGGGTCGTCTGGCTGCTCGTCGCCGTGGCCCTCGCCGTGGGAGAGATCTTCACCCTTGGGTTCTTCCTCGGGCCGGTCGCGCTCGCCGCCGGACTCGCGGCCCTCGCAGCCCTCGCAGGCTTCGGTACGGAGGTCCAGGTGGGCACGTTGGCGGTGGCCTCGCTCGCCTCCCTGCTGCTCGTGCGGCCGATCGCGCGGCGCCACGTGCACACGCCTCCCCGCCTGCGCACCGGAACGGCGGCGCTCGTCGGGGCCTCGGCGGTCGTGGTCGACCGGGTCGACGCGGACCGGGGCAGCGTCCGCCTGCGCGGCGAGGTCTGGTCGGCGCGCGCCTTCGACGCCGACCGCGTGCTCGAGCCGGGCGCGCGCGTCGAGGTCATGGAGATCGACGGGGCTACAGCCGTCGTCGCCGACTGACCCGGGCTGCGAAAATCTCGGAGACCGACACCTTGGAGGAACCCATGTCCGCTGCAGCAATCGCCCTCATTGCGCTCGCCGTCCTCGTACTGGTCGTGCTCTCGCGCACGATCCGGATCGTTCCCCAGGCGCGCGCCGGCGTCATCGAGCGTCTCGGCCGCTACCAGCGCACGCTCGACCCGGGACTGGCGGTGATCGTGCCCTTCGTCGATCGCCTGCGGCCGCTGATCGACCTGCGCGAGCAGGTCGTCTCCTTCCCGCCTCAGCCGGTGATCACCGAGGAGAACCTCACGGTCAGCATCGACTCGGTCATCTACTTCCAGGTCACGAACCCCAAGGACGCGAGCTACGAGATCGCCGACTACATCGGCGGCGTCGAGCAGCTCACGGTGACCACGATGCGCAACGTGATCGGCGGCATGACCCTCGAGGAGACGCTCACCTCGCGCGACAAGATCAGCTCTCAGCTGCGCGTCGTGCTCGATGAGGCCACCGGCCGCTGGGGCATCCGCGTCAACCGCGTCGAGCTCAAGGCCATCGACCCGCCGCTGTCGATCCAGGAGGCGATGGAGAAGCAGATGCGCGCCGAGCGCGACCGCCGCGCCGCGATCCTCACCGCCGAGGGCGTCAAGCAGTCGCAGATCCTCACCGCCGAGGGCGAGAAGCAGTCGGCGATCCTGCGGGCGCAGGGCCAGCG
>JACCUC010000117.1 GCA_013812065.1 Thermoleophilaceae bacterium
ACCACGCGCTCGAGATAATCTCGCAGCTCGGGATGGTGAGAGCGCGTACGTCGCTATCGCGCGCCCACCGCCGGCTCCCGGACAGTTCGGCGCTCGATCCGATGACCTGACGCCGGCTCGTAACGCCCGTAGAGGACTTCGGCGTCGAGGTCCACCTCCCCGGGCCACTCGACGGTGCCACTCTCGGGGTTTACGGCGACCTGCTCGAAGATCTCTCGCTGCTCGTAGATCGGGGTGAAGACACCGCCGGCCGCGAGAAGCTCGCTGAGGTCAATCTCCTTGACGGCGCCGTCGCTGAAGGCCAAGCGGATCCAGAACCCGTCTAGAGGGTCTACCTCCGTCACGTAGACGATCTCGTTCATCGGAGTGGTCCGATCGGTTGCGGTCTCTCGTGGCGGGCCGTCCGCTCCCAGTTGGTCTCGAGCTCGCCGCGATGCTCCGCGGTCCATTCTCGCACGAGCCGAAGGGCACGGCCGGACAGCGAGCCGGCGGTCACCTCTCCATTCGCGATATCGATCTTCGCCGAGTCACCCCCGTAGCGAGCGTGGAAATGCGGCGGCGGATGATCGCCGTAGTACATCTCGATCACGATCCCGTAGAACTCGCTGATCCTGGGCACGACCGCGATGATGTCTGCGTCGGCGGATTGCAGCTGCTCGCGCATCTTTCACGGTGGGCCGCCGGCGTGCCGAGGGCCGCGGCCTGCGCGGCGACCCTGTGGCGCAACCCATTTTCGGGGGCCCAGGTCTCAGAGAGCGGTGCCCGGCGGCGCGGCGAGACCGCGGGCCGCTATCGCGTTACGCGGTTGCCGGAGCGCGCCGCTGGGCGTGCGCGTACAGGGTCTCGGGTGCGATGTCAGCCTCGTTGGGCCAGACGATCGTCCCGGCCTCGGCGTCGGCGCGCAGTTGGCGGAAGCATGCGGGTCGCGCAGTGGCTCGAAGACGCCGCCGTAGTCGACCAGGTAGGAGAGGTCGACCACGGCGCCCGTGCCGTCCTCGAAGCGGACGCGGACGTTGTAGCCGTCTGACGGCGTGGCCTCGATGAGAAGTGGGGTGCTACGCACAGAGTGAGGGTAGATCGTCTATCGCAGCGGGTCGATCGGCTGGAGCGGCTGGCTGATGGCTACGCGCGCGGGCCCAGTTCTCGCGCAGCTCGGTCTGGTGAGAACGCGCCCATTCGACGACGAGGCGCTTTCTCATAGATACAGCCAGCACAGGCGGTAGTTGGTCGCTGGAACGAATGTCAGCGATCGCTAAAAACGGCATTTGACTAGATGCTGACGTCCGTCGAATCAAGTCGGTCTTTTATCAAGCTCCACTTGAGCAATGGCTGACAAAAGTACCCGCCCTGACCACAGCAGCCTTGATCGTCTGGCCTATGCCCAGGAGGGCTACTTCACGTCCGCGCAGGCCGCAGATCGGGGCTTCAGCGCCCAACTGCTCGCCCATCACGCACGCGATGGCCGTTTCGAGCGAGTTCGTCGTGGCCTGTATCGACTACGCGACTATCCGACGGCGCCGCACGAAGAGACCCGCGCAGCATGGCTGGCGATGAAGAATCGCGCAGTGGTCTCGCACGAGAGCGCGCTGGAGGTGCACGGCCTCAGCGACGTAATCGCCGATCGGGTGCACCTGACCGTTCCGCGCGAGGCGCGTGGCACGCGCGTGCCGGCTGGCGTCGCCCTCCACACCACGACCACGCCGCTCTCCGGCGCCGACGTGACGCGGCGGGATGGCCTACTCGTAACCAGCTCGGCGCGCACGATCGTTGATGCCGCCGTGGCAGGAACGGCCCCCGAGCAGATCGAGGCGGCCATCGAGCAGGCACTGCGCGACGGTATGACCACCGCGAGTCAGCTGCGGCGGATTGCGGCCGGCGCAGACCGCCGCGTCGCCGACCTGATCGACCGATCGCTAAGAGCCGAGCCGAGCGGGGAATGAGGTACGCGACCCCGGTTCGCGCCGCGCTCGACCAACGCCTCAAGAACCAGGTGGCGCAGACCGGAATCCCGCTGGTCCTGCTGCGCAAGACGATTGCGTTCGATCAGTTTGGACCGGCCCCCGTTTGGTGGACACGGGTTGACTAGACGTATTGGACTGTAGGTGGCGGCTCGGACAGAACGGCTTGGGTCGCGGTGTGCGCCCGGCGGAGGT
>JACCUC010000119.1 GCA_013812065.1 Thermoleophilaceae bacterium
GTGGGTGGCAGCGACTGGAAGAACAGGTAGAGCACCTGTCCGCCATATGGCAGGCGTGGATACTCGGCTACCGGGCCGAGCACCGGCCACCAACTGACGATCCCTAGGCCAAAGAACAGACCGTGCTCTACCGCGTGCAGCAGTGGCATATGAAGGGAGAGGTCGTAGATGGCCGGGACGTGCCAGGCGACCAAGACCAGGTTAAAAAATCCGAAGGCCGGTAGGGGGCTCAATAGGGTGCGGGCCAGGCTGGCGAAGGGCGGGCGCTTGAGCAGGGGGCGGAGCATCCATCCGGGCGTGCCGAGCAGGAGCAGTGGCGCCGCGACTTGGATCAGCAGGAGGTGCTGCGCCATATGGCCGCTGAGCAGGAACCGCTCGCCCAGGTCATGCAGCGGCGAAAGCAGTGCGAGTGAAGCGATGATAATGCCAGCGAAGAAGCAGAGAACTTGGAGCGGCGTGAGGCGTCCAAGGCGCTCGCCAGACATAGCGCCGGGTGGGAGCCACCGTGGCGGCGGACCTCCTAGACGCAGCAGCGCGGCGCGGAAGCGCGTGGCGGCCAGCGCGTAGCCGGTCGCAAGACACAGAAGCCCGGCGACAGCGCCGGGCTCAAACGACCAATGCATTGTGGAAGGCTGCCCTCACCCCAGCCCTCTCCCAGAGGGAGAGGGAGTTAGTGGCCGCCGCCTCCCGTCGTGGCGCTGGTACCGGTGGTACCGGCGTTCTGGGCAAGCTGCTCGCGCCAGGCTATTTGGTCAAACGGCTCACGCGAGTGAGCGGTGAAGAGGCCGCCGAAGGTAAAGAGCATGCCCATTGCCAGGATCAGACCGGCGATCAAGAAGGCGCTGAACGCACGACTGTCTTGCTTGAGGTGCATGTAGAAGGCGGCAATCATGAGGAACTTCACCGCTGCCAGGATCAGCAGCGGCACGGCGATGGGCACGCCGATGCCCTCGAAAATGCCAAGGAACGGCTCCTGCGCGACGAATACCTCGGCGATGGTGACGGCCAGCAGGATGAAGAAGATGAGGACATAGAAGCGCGCCGTCGGGTGGGAGGCGTGCTCCACGTTGTCACCGTGGCCGCCAAGGGGGCCACCAACTCCCGGATTGCTGTGAGTGTCCCGCTGGGCCATGTTGCCCCCCGGGGCCATTTGTGCTGCCATGCTGTGAGGTTTCCTCGTACCGCCGGATACGGCTAAATCAGGTAAATGATAGTGAAGATGACGACCCAGACCACGTCCACGAAGTGCCAGTAGAGGCCGCAGATTTCGGGGCCGATGTAGTTGCCCGCGTGGAAGCCACCGCGGAGCGCGCGGGGAATGCACGAGAGTAACCAGATAATGCCGACGAAGACGTGGGTGCCGTGGAAGCCGGTCAACAGCAGGAAGGACTGGCCAAAGACGCTGTTCTGGAGGGTGATCCCCTCATGGGCGATCTCGATGAACTCAATCGCCTGTCCGCCAAGGAAGAGCATGCCGAGGAAGGCGGTGGCGAGTAGCCAGAATGAGCCCGCGCGGCGGCGGCTTTGCTGCATGGCGTTGAGCGCCAGCACCATGGTCAGGGAGCTGCAAAGCAGGATGAAGGCGAGAACGCCGGTAAAGGGGATGTTCAGGATGGTCTTGGGCGTGAGATGCGCGGCCTCGAGTGCCGGAGAGAACATTAAGGGCCGGTTGACGAAGTACATGGAGATCAGTGAGCCGAAGAAGACGCATTCTGATCCTAGAAAGGCCCACATCCCCAGCTTGCGGACATCGAGTGATTCGAGGCCGGTCGGCGCTCGATCGGTCAACGCGTCAGCGCTCTGCGTCACAACTGCCATCTGATGCCTCTACTTTGAGTTTCGGGGTTACTCAGAGATCTGCTTGACCCAACCGTAAATGGCGACCACGAAGTAGATGACGCCGGTGATTAGGAAGGTGACCTTCAGGATTGGCGGGGAGAAGAGCAGGGCGAAGGCAATCAGAAGCAAGCCGAAGGCCAGGATCATGGGGAAGATCGTCGGCGCTGGCAGGTGGAAGGCGTGCCCTGCTTCGTGCTCGCCGTGATCCGCCTCAACTGTGGCCAGGTGCGCGTTGCTCTCGCCTTCTCCAACGGCCACTTGCGTGTCCGCCGGGTGGCTGCGCTCGTCAATGCTGGTGTGCGGCGCGGCCGCGGCGATGACGGCGGGCTGGCCGCCTTCCACGGGATGGCGATCCTCCCATAGCGGGTAGCGCGAGTAGACTACCGGAACGGCGTCAAAGTTATGTGCGGGTGGGGGCGAGGTGGTGGCCCACTCCAGCGTGGCGGCGTCCCAGGGATTGTCCGGCATCTCCTCGCGTGGGCGGCGGTACGCGTAGATCATGTTGCCCACCAGCACCATCACGGAGATCCCCAGAATGTACGCCCCGACGGAGGACATCATGTTCCAGAAGTTCCAGCCCATGTCCGGAAAGTAGGTGTAGATGCGACGGGGCATGCCTTCCGTGCCGAGCCAGTGCATGGGGAAGAAGGCGAGATTGAAGCCAACCATGGTCAGCCAGAAGTGAACTTTCCCCAATCCTTCATCTAGGAAGCGACCGAACATCTTGGGCCACCAGTAATACATGCCAGCGAACATGCCCATGATGGCGCCACCGAAGAGCACGTAGTGGATGTGCGCCACGACGTAGTAGGTATCGGTCTGCTGGAAGTCCACCGGCGGCGACGCCAGTGAGACGCCACTAATCCCGCCGATGATGAACATGGCAATGAACCCGACGGCAAAGAGCATGGCCGTCTTGAAGCGCAGCGATCCACCCCACATGGTGCCAATCCAGTTGAAGATCTTCACCCCCGTGGGAACGCCGATCAAGAACGAGCCGGTGGCGAAGGCGCCGTTGGCGAAGTCACCCAGACCGGTGGCGAACATGTGGTGCGCCCACACGGTGAAAGAGAGGAAGCCGATCGCCACGCCAGAGTAGGCGATGAAGGAGTAGCCGAAGATGGGCTTGCGCGAGAAGACCGGCAGGACCTCCGAAACGATGCCCATAGCCGGGAGAATCAGGATATAGACCTCTGGATGGCCGAAGAACCAGAACAGGTGCTGCCACAGCAGCGGGTCGCCGCCCGCGGTGGGGTCGAAGAATCCGGTGCCGAAGTGGCGGTCGGTGAGCAGCATGGTCACCGCCGCGGCGATCGCGGGCAGAGCGAGGATTAGCAGGTAGGCGTAGATCAGGATCGTCCACACGAACAGGGGCATGCGGCCGAAGCCCATGCCCTTCGGCCGCATGTTGTGGATCGTGGCCACGAAGTTGATCGCGCCGATGAGTGACGAGAGGCCGGTGAGGTGGACCAGGAAGATCCACGCGTCGATCCCCCCGGTCGGCAGGAAGGCGTCGTCCGACAGCGGCGCGTAGGAGGTCCAGCCCGCCTCCGGGGGCGTGAAGAAGAGGCTCGTGTAGAAGACGATGCCGCCGAACACGAACAGCCATAGAGAGAGTGCGTTCAGGCGGGGGAAGGCCATGTCGCGCGCGCCGATCATGAGCGGCACCAGGTAGTTGCCGAAGCCGGCGAGCACGGGGACCACGAACAGGAAGACCATCGTCGTCCCGTGCAGCGAGACGAGCGCGTTGTAGGTCTGGCCGTCCATGATCGTGTTCTGGGCGGCCCCGAGCTGGAGGCGCATCATCAGCGCCTCGACGCCGCCGACGACGAAGAACATGAAGGTCGCGATCAGGTACATGACCCCGATCTTCTTGTGATCGGTGCTGGTGATCCAGCCGAGCCAGCCCCCCGGCCGCGCCCGCAGGCCGCGCTCGACGATCTGCGGGCGCGCACGCTCGGCGATCCGGCCCGGGTCGATCGTTCCCTCCTGTGCCCTGTACTCGGCTGTCGACACGCTGCTCTGCTCTCCTCGGTCTACTGACGGAGCAGCGAGCCCTCGCCCGCTCCCTGCTGGGCCTGCATGCGCCGGCGCTGGTCGGCGAGTGCCCGGGCCGCCGTGCGGATGTCGCTGCGCTGGCGGTCGGCCCAGGCCCGGTAGCGGTCCGGCGACATGGCCTCGACCTCGCCGATCATCTGGGCGTGGTTCTCGCCGCACAGCTCCGCGCAGTTGCCGCGGTAGACGCCCTCCTCGGTCACCTTGAACCACATGTCGTTGATGTGCCCGGGGACGGCGTCGGCCTTGCCGAAGAGCTCGGGGATCCAGAACGAGTGCTGCACGTCCTGCGAGGTGATGTCGAGGGTGATCGTGGTGTCGGTGGGGACGACCATGCGGTGGTAGGCAAAGAGCCGTCCGGGGCCCGGGTAGTCGTAGCGCCAGATGTACTGCTGGCCCACGACGCGGACGTTGAGCGACGGGCCGCCGGGGGGGACGTCTGGCTGGTCGGTGGCCGCGACCGCGACCGCGCCGGCTCGCTGCGCCCCTCCGGCCTCGGGGTCGCGGATGCCCGGGAGGAACGCCAGGGTGATGACGGTGAGCACGACCAGGATCGCCGCCGCACCGACCGTCCACCCGATCTCGAGGCGGGTGTTGCCGCGCACCTGCGCGGGCTCCGGGGCGCCGCGGCGGAAGCGATGCTTGACCAGCGAGTAGATGAGCACGCCCTCGACGAGCAGGAAGATCGGCAGCGCCATCCACAGGGTGATCTCGTAGAGGACGTCGGTGCGCTCGGCCGGGGGAGAGCCGCCGCCGTCCTCGGGAGTGAGGATATCGGCGAAGGCGGCCGGGGCGGCGGCGAGCAGCCCGAGGAGCGCTCCCAGCGCGAGCAGGGCCGCCAGGTGGCGGCGATCGATCTGGCAGGGCGAAGCCAAGGCGGGTGGATCATAACCGTGGGGGTCGCCGCTCGAGCGACCCGCGCTTCCCGGCGCAGAGCGGCCCGCGGCGCTTCCTCGAGCTATTCGCCCTCGAACGCGGGCGGCCGTTTCTCGACGAAGGCCGCGGCCCCTTCGGCGAAGTCGCGGGTGCGCGCCAGCTCGTGCTGGAGCTCGGCCTCGAGCTCGAGCTGCTCGTCGAGGTGGGCGAACAGCGAGCGATTGAGCGCCCGCTTGGACGCGGCGTAGGCCCGGGTGGGGCCGGCCGCGAGCCGGTCGGCGAGCGCCCTGGCCTCGTCGAGCAGGCGGTCGTCTGGGTGGACGGCGTTGACGAGCCCCCACCCGAGCGCACGCTGCGCGGGTACGCGCTCGGCGAGCAGGCAGAGCTCGAAGGCGCGCGCCTTGCCCACCGCGGCCGGGACGAGCGCGGTCGAGCCCCCGTCGGGCATCAGGCCGACGTTGGTAAAGGCGAGCTGGAAGTAGGCGGACTCGGCGGCGAGCACGAGGTCGCAGGCGAGGGCGAGGGAACAGCCGATCCCCACCGCCGGCCCGTTCACCGCCGCGACCACCGGCTTCTCGAGCGCCCGCACCGCCGCGATGATCGGGTGGTAAATCTCCCCGAGATAGCGGCGCACGTCGGGTAGGCCGTCGTCGGCGGCATCGAACCCGGCTCGCAGATCGGCCCCGGAAGAGAAGGCTCGCCCCGCCCCGGTCACCAGAACCGCCCTCACGTCGGGATCCGCCGCCTTCTCGGTCGTGGTCGCTGCCAGCAGGTCCCGGCCGAGCTGCTTGGTCCACGCGTTGAGCGAAGCCGGCCGGTTGAACGTGATCCGCCCGACCGCTCCGACGCGCTCCCACCGCAGCGGACTCTCATCCGTCCGGGTCATCTCGTTCTCCCTGGTCGCTCGGCTCGATCTGGAGCGCCGTATCCTCGCGCGATGCTGATCGACGCGCTCGAGTGGCTCGGGCACTCGGCCTTCCGCGTTCGCGCTGGAGGTGCGCGGGGCGCGACGATCTACATCGACCCCTACCGGGTCCCCGCCGGCCCGAAGGCCGACCTGATCCTCGTCACCCACGGCCACTATGACCACTTCTCGCCCCAGGACGTCGAGCGTCTGGCTCACGAGCGGACGTGGCTCGTGGCGCCGCCCGCGGTGGCCGAGCGGCTGTCCGGCCGCGTGTTGTCGATCGCCCCGGGCGAGGCGGTGCGCCCCGACGGTGCCCAAGGCGTCGAGGTCAGCGCCGTGGCCGCCTACAACACCTCGAAGCGCGACGGAGACGGGCGCCCGTTCCACCCTCGCGAGGCCGGGGGGGTGGGGTACGAGGTCAACCTGCGCGGCGAGCGTCTCTATCACTGCGGCGACACCGACGTGATCCCCGAGATGGACGCCGTGGCGGGCTGCGACGTCGCCCTGCTCGCGGTCAGCGGAACCTACGTGATGACCGCCGCCGAGGCCGCCGAGGCCGCGCGGCGGATCGGCCCGCGCCTCGCCGTGCCGATGCACTGGGGAGAGCACATCGGCACGCGCGCCGACGCCGAGGAGTTCGCCCGCCGGGCCCCGGTCGAGGTGCGCATCCTCGACCCGGAGATAGGCTGAGCCGCTCGTCCGCCGCCGGCTGCCGGGGGTATCCGACGCGGTCCGGTCTACGATGCAGGGAACGATCGGCTCGCGGCCATGACATCCTCCCCCCTCGTCACTTCGCTCGCGACGGTTCTCGACGGTGCGGATGCCGGTCCCAACCCGGCGCGGCGGCGTCTTCACGCGCGCGCGCGTGCGGACGAGACTCCCTTGCGCACGCGGCCGCGGCGATGAGCTCCCCCGACGCAGCCTCGGACGGGCGCGGGCCCGCTACGGCCGCCGACCAGGACGGCGACGACGCCACCCCTACCTTCCTCCACGACCGCCGGCGCATCGCCATGGTCGGAGCCGGGATGCTGCTCGCCGTCGGGGCCATCTACGTCCTTCTGCCCCAGGTCCTGGGTCTCGACGAGGCTTTCAAGCGGCTCGGCACGGCGGTCTGGTACTGGCTGGTGGTCGCGGTTCTGTTCATGGTCGCCTCGTTTGCCGCCTACGTCGCGCTGTTTCACGGCGTGCTCGGGGGCACGAGCTCCGACGAGGTGCGCCGGCGGCTCGACATATCCGCCTCCTACCAGATCACGGTCGCCGGATTCGCGGCCGCGCGCATCTTCTCGGCGGGCGGGGCGGCGGGGATCGCGCTCACCTACTGGGCCCTGCGCAAGGCGGGCATGGAGCGCCGCCAGGGCGCCTGCCGGATGGTCGCGTTCATCGCCCTCCTCTACACGCTCTACCTGCTCGCGCTGCTGATCTTCGGAGTTCTCCTGCGGACCGGGGTGCTGCCCGGACCCGCTCCGTTCGGCGGAACGATCGTTCCCGCGTCGATCGCCGGGATCCTGCTCGCGGCCGTCGGCCTGATCGCCCTCATTCCCGGCGACGTCGAGCGGCGCCTCGGTCGGCTGAGCCGCGACCATCGCCGCATCGACCGGCTGCTCGGCCGTCTCGCCACCGGCCCGGCGACCGTGGCCACCGGCGTTCGCACGGCGATCGACTACCTGCGCTACCCCCGCCGCGGCGCGCTCGCCGTGGCCGGGGCGATCGGCTACTGGGCCGCGCAGATCGGCATCCTGTGGGCGAGCTTCGAGGCCTTCGGCGGCGACGTCGCCTTTGCGGTACTCGTGCAGGGCTTCTTCGTCGGCATGATCGCGAACCTGCTCCCCTCGCCAGCTGGTGGGGTGGGGACGATCGACGCGGGCATGATCGGCGCCTTCCTGCTGTTTCAACAGCCGGCCGAGATCGTGTTCCCGGCCATCCTCGCCTACCGCACGATCGCCTTCTGGCTGCCGATTCCGCCCGGCGTCGTGGCTACCTTCCAGCTCCGGCGGACGGTCGCGGAGTGGGATCGCGAGCGCGACGGCGGCTATACTTCAGAAAGTAAAGTGACGGTGGAGGCCACATGAGCCAGAGCGACCAGGACATCGAAGACGTCATCATCGTGGGGAGCGGGCCCGCGGGTTACACCGCCGCCCTGTACACCTCCCGCGCCGATCTCAAGCCGCTCGTGGTCGAGGGCTTTCTGTGGGGCGGCCTGCTCCAGCAGACGACCGAGGTCGAGAACTACCCCGGCTTCCGCGACGGGATCATGGGCCCGGCGCTCATGACGGAGCTGCGCGGGCAGGCCGAGCGCTTCGGCAGCCGCTTCATCACCGATGAGGCGAGCCGCATCGAGCTCGCGCGCAACGGTGGCCCACACCGGGTCTGGGTCGGCGACCGCGAGCTGCGGGCGCGCTCGGTCATCCTTGCCATGGGCGCCGAGCCGCGCAAGCTCGGCGTGCCCGGCGAGCAGGAGCTCGCCGCCCGCGGCGTGTCCTACTGCGCGACCTGCGACGCTGCCTTCTTCCGCGACAAGCCGACGCTGATCGTGGGCGGCGGCGACAGCGCCATGGAGGAGGCGATCTTCCTGTCGAAGTTCGCCAGCGACGTCAAGCTCGTCCACCGCCGCGACGACTTCCGAGCCTCGCAGATAATGCTCGATCGCGCGCGCGGGGTCGAGAACATCGAGTTCCTGACCCCGTACGTGGTGGGTCGCTTCGAGGAGGACGGAGGCGGCTCGCTGGCGCGGGCGGTCCTGCGGGGCGCGAACGGGTCGAGCGACGGCGAGGGCGATCTGCGCGAGCTCGACATCGAGGGAGCCTTCATCGCCGTCGGCCACCGCCCGAACTCGGGGCTAGTCGAGGGCCAGGTCGAGACCGACGAGGACGGCTACGTGCTCACCGAGGGCAAGTCCACGCGTACGAGCCTCGAGGGGGTGTTCGCCGCCGGCGATCTTGTCGACCACACCTACCGTCAGGCGGTCACGGCTGCCGGCACCGGCTGCCAGGCCGCACTCGACGCCGAGCGCTGGCTACGGGACACCCCGTACAGCATCGAGGCCCACTGGGTCTCGCACGACGAGGTCGACGCCGCGACCGCGGGCGCAGGAGCCGAGGCCGCGGCGTAAGAGGACGCGGCAGGCCGGCGGCGGTCCGGCGGTCGTCTGTAGCCTCCGCCGCCGCCATGACCCTCACCCACCACGAGCTCTGCTTCGGCTGCGGCATCGCCAACCTCTTCGGGCTTCAGATGGAGGTCGAACCGGCGGAGGGGGGCGAGGGAGTGAGCGGCCGCTTCTTCGTCAAGCAGGACCACCAGGGCCCGCCCGGCCTCGCCCACAGCGGGGTGCTCGCCTGCGCGCTCGACGAGGCGATGGCCCTCTGCGTCCTGGCCGAGGGCGAGGGCGAGGGCGTGCGCACCGGACGCCTCGAGGTCGACTACGTCGCACCGGCGCCCGTCGGCACCTTCGTGCGCGTCGACGCCCGCGTCGAGCGGCGCGAGGAACGGCGGCTCGAGGTCGGCGCCGAGGCGCGCGGCGTCGGCGGCGAGCGCATGTTGATCGCCAAGGCGAGCGCGCGCTTCGACCGCATTGACGGGAACCCCGGCGAAGCGCGCTAGGTTTCACAGCGCGCCACCGACCGCGGGAAGCAGAGGTCCCATGCCCGAGAACCTGACGCGCCAGATCCTCAAGCAGCACCTCGTCGAGGGCGACCTCGAGCCGGGATCGCCGATCTCGCTCAAGATCGACCAGACGCTCCTCCAGGACGCGACCGGGACGATGGCGCTGATGCAGTTCGAGCAGCTCGGGGTGTCGCGCGTGGCCGTCGACCGCGCGGTTCAGTACATCGACCACAACGTCGTCCAGCTCGACCACAAAAACCCCGACGACCACCGCATGCTGCAGGCGCTTGCACGCAAGTACGGGATCCACTACTCGCGTCCGGGCAACGGGATCAGCCACTACATATCGGTCGAGCGGTTCGCCAAGCCGGGCCAGATCATGGTCGGGGCCGACTCTCACACGACGACGAGCGGGGCGATGGGGATGATCGCGATCGGCGCGGGCGGGCTCGACGTGGCCGTGGCCATGGGCGGATATCCGTACGCGATCGCCTGTCCCGCCGTGGTTCAGGTTCAGCTAGAGGGTGAGCTAGAGCGTCCGTGGGTCCAGTCGAAGGACATCATCCTCGAGCTCCTGCGCCGGCTCTCCGCGAGCGGGGGCAAGGGCAAGGTCTTCGAGTTCACGGGGCCGGGCACCGCCGACCTGTCGATTCCCGAGCGCGGCACGATCGCCAACATGATCGCCGAGCTCGGTGCGACCTCGGCGGTCTTTCCGCCCGACGAGGAGACCCGCGGGTGGCTGCGCGTGCAGGAACGCGAGGAGGACTTCGCCGAGATGGGGCCCGAGGAGGGTGCGACCTACGACGAGCGCGTCGACATCGACCTCGAACAGCTCGGGCCGCTCGTGGCCAAGCCGTCGAATCCGGACAACGTCGTCGGAGTCGAGGAGGTCGCCGGCACCGCGCTCGCGCAGGTGTGCTTCGGCTCGTCGGTCAACTCCGCCTACGTCGACCTCGCTCTCCCGGGCGCCGTGCTCGACGACAAGGGCGGTCAGATCGTGCATCCGTCGGTGACCGCCAACGCCACCCCGGGCTCGCGCCAGATCCTCGCCGCCATCGCCGAGTCGGGGGTCTACCGCCAGCTCGTCGAGGGTGGGGTCCGGATGCTCGAGCCCGTGTGCGGCCCGTGCGTCGGCATGGGTCAGGCGCCGCCCTCGAACGCGAACTCGCTGCGGACCTTCAACCGCAACTTCCCCGGCCGCTCCGGCACGTCCGAGGACTCGGTGTACCTGTGCTCGCCCGCGGTGGCGGCGATCTCCATGCTCTCCGGAAAGATCACCGATCCGCGCGAGTACGGCGATGCGCCCGAGCTGCTGCCGCTGCCCGAGCTCAAGCCCTACCTCGACGATATCCACATCTTCCCGCCGGCGGAGGGGGAGGAAGCCGAGCGAATCGAGATCCCGCGCGGTCCCAACATCAAGACCCCGCCCGAGCACACCCCGATCGAGGACTCGATCGAGGCGAGGATCGCGACTGTGCAGCCCGACGACATCTCGACCGGCGACCTCGCGCCCGACGGCGTCGAGGTCATGAGCTACCGCTCGAACATCCCCGCCATCGCCGAGTTCACGTTCCGCCACCGCGATCCCGAGTTCCGCAGCCGGCTCAAGGAGTGGGGCGAGGGCTTCATCGTCGGCGGCGACAACTACGGCCAGGGCTCCTCGCGCGAGCACGCCGCGCTCGCGCCGCTCCAGCTCGGGGTCAAGGCGGTGTTCGCGAAGTCGTTCGCACGGATCCACCGGCGCAACCTCGTGGCGCAGGGGATCCTTGCGCTGCTGTTCAAGGACGACTCCGACTATGACCGCGCGGAGGTGGGGCAGGCGTGGTCACTTCCGAATATCCGGCAGGAGCTCGCGGACGGGGCGAAGGAGATCACGGTACGGATCGACGACACCGGCGACGAGTTCACGGTGATCCACGACCTCGCGCCGACCGAGCGCGAGATGCTCGTCCTCGGCGGGCTGCTGAACTACCTCAAGGAGAAGGGCCGGCAGGTGTCGGCAAACGGGGCGACTCCCGACGGTGCGCACTCCGCCGGCACGGGGGA